>JBAWYA010000105.1:0-2760 GCA_037143815.1 bacterium
TCAGGATTTAGTGACATACTCTCAATACCTTCATCCATTATGAATTTAGCGAAATCTGGGTAATCTGATGGAGCCTGTCCACAAATTCCTATATACTTCCCTTTTGCTTTACATTTGTGAATTATTTCTGCAATTAACTTTTTTACCGAAGGATTATTTGCATCGGCAATATGTGTAACAATTCCTGAATCTCGATCAATCCCAAGTGTAAGCTGAGTAAGATCATTTGAACCGATAGACATACCATCAAAGATTTCCAAAAATTCATCCGCCAAAAGTATATTCGAAGGAATCTCACACATTACATAAATTTTAAGAGTTTTATCTTTGGTACGATCAAGCCCAAACTCCGACATTGTATCTACAACTAATTTTGCTTCTTCGGGAGTTCGACAAAATGGAATCATTGGAATTACATTTGTAAGTCCCATTTCTTCACGCACTCGTTTAAAAGCTTTCACTTCAAGACCAAAAGCATCTTTGAATTTTGGGTCATAATAACGAGATGCTCCACGCCAACCAATCATAGGATTCTCTTCTTTTGGTTCATATGCTTCTCCTCCTGTTAATGTCCTGTATTCATTTGTCTTAAAATCAGAAAAACGAATTATTACATCATGCGGGTATAAAGTTGCACCAATCTTAGCAATACCGAGTGCTAGCTGGTCGACGTAATAATCTGCTTTATTTTCGTACCCATAAGTCGCTTCATCAATTTTCTTTATTAATTTTTTTGTTTCAGGAGTTTGTTTACCTTTACTTATTTTTTTATAATCAATTAAAGCATTTGGATGAATCTTAATATGAGAAGCAATAATAAATTCAAGTCGTCCAAGTCCTACTCCCTTTACAGGCAAAGCATGATTTTTAAATGCTTCATCGGGTGAACCGATGTTTACCATGATTTTAACGTTTAATTCTGGCAACTTGTCTAATCTGTGTTCTATTATTTCAAAAGGTAAAATTCCTTTATAAACATTCCCTACTTCTCCGGAAGAACAGTCAACGGTTACTTCCGCCCCATTCTTCAGTATTTTAGTAGCATTACCAGACCCAACAATACAAGGGATACCAAGTTCGCGAGATACAATAGCTGCATGAGAAGTACGTCCTCCTTTGTCGGTTACAATAGCCGAAGCAATCTTCATAATTGGCTCCCAATCTGGATCAGTAATTTCGGTCACAAGTACTTCACCTTTTTCAAATTTAGAAATTTCCTTAGCTGTTTTAAGGACTCGAACTTTTCCTTGTCCAATTTTTCCACCAACTGCAATACCAGTAGTCAATATTTCAGATGTTTTACCTAATTTATATTCTTTCAAAACATTCTTATCTTTCCCAGACTGAACCGTCTCTGGATGAGCTTGTACAATAAATAACTCTCCGGTGTTACCATCTTTCGCCCATTCAATGTCCATTGGACTATAAGTCCCTCGAACTTTTGAAAAATATTTTTCAATTTGCAAACACCAGCTAGCAAGTTTTAAAACTTCTTCTTCGGTCAAACAGTATTTCTGTCTATCCAGAACTGGAACTTCCATTTTTTTAGTTCCACCTTTTGTGTAAACAAGCTTTACGTTTTTATTCCCAAGTTTTTTAGAAATGATAGATTTATGACCATTCTCTAAAGTTGGTTTGAAAATTACAAATTCATCCGGAATCACAATTCCTTGTACAATAAATTCTCCAAGACCATATATCCCATTTATTTCAATTACTTTATCAAAACCAGTTTCAGTATCAATTGTAAATGCTACACCTGAAGAAGATAAATCTGAACGTACCATAAGCTGAATTCCTACAGAAAGAGCAGCATCAAAATGAGAAAATCCTTTATCTACACGATATGAAATTGCTCGATCGGTAAAGAGTGAAGCTATACATTTGCGAGCAGAAAGCAATATGTCCTTAATGCCACAGACGTTTAAATATGTCTCTTGTTGTCCTGCAAATGATGCTCCAGGAAGGTCTTCAGCAGTAGCACTTGACCTGACTGCTACGTCAATATTTTTCCTTTTATATTTTTTTTCCATTTGTGCATATGCATCTACTATCGCATCATGCAATAATGGTGGAAATTCTTTTTTTAGTATTGTCTCACGAACTTTTTTACCACGAGCTTGTAAATTTTTTATACTTTTTGTATCTAAATCACCTAGAATTTTTTGGATGTCTTTATCAAGTCCAGTCTTTTCAAAAAAATATCTATAAGCATCTGCAGTGAGCGCAAAACCATCTGGAATATTCACTCCGAGTGGCACTAAATTTGAATACATCTCTCCGAGAGCTGCATTTTTACCTCCCACTATTGGGACATCTTTAATCCCGACCTCGCTATACCACTTTACAAAATTCTCCTTTTTTTCTTCTATCATAATTCTTAAAATTTACAAATTAATAATAATTAATTACCTTCCGGCATTATGCATAAATTATAACATATTTTAGATTAAGTTAAACCTTCAAAATGTTTATCAACCTCTGGTATTTGACCATTCTTTCTGGTTTTATTGGCGATCCTGATTTTAAGCCAAAACAATTAAATGCAAATGCTAAATCTGCTATAAAATCATCATCTGTCTCTCCACTTCTGTGACTTACAATAAGTTCAATATCATTCTCGCGAGCCAAACGCATTGTTTCAAGAGTTTCTGACAACGTACCTATTTGATTTGGTTTAATTATCATTCCGCTAATGCTTTTCTTATTTATCGCCTCTTGCAATAGAACTTTATTTGTTACAGTTAGGTCATCTCCGAC
>JBAWYA010000106.1:0-2733 GCA_037143815.1 bacterium
TTCAGTTCCTAAAACAAAAAGTCCACCGACACTTTTTACAAATTCATATTCAGATTTAATAATAGGATTACCACCAAGCTTTATATCAATCCCACGTCCTGCCATGTTTGTAGCGATAGTCACTGCACCACGTTTACCAGCTTGGGCAATAATCTCACCTTCTTTTTCATGATTCTTTGCATTCAAGATAACATGAGGCACTCCTTCTTGTTTTAAATAAGCAGAGAGAAGTTCATTTTTCTCTATAGAAATAGTGCCGATTAGCACAGGCTCACCTTTCATATTTAATTCCTTCACCTTTTTAGCAATAGCTTTAAATTTACCTTTTTCTGTTTGAAAAATTAAATCATTATGATCAAAACGCACGATAGGACGATTTGTGGGAATTACAATAACATCTAAACCATAAACTTTTATAAATTCTTCAGCTGAAGTCACTGCTGTTCCTGTCATGCCTGAAAGCTTTTTATAAAATCTAAAATAATTCTGAAAAGTAATAGAACCAGAAGATCTTGTCTCCTTTTCAATCTTCACACCCTCTTTTGCTTCTATGGCTTGATGAATTCCTTCAGACCAGCGTCTACCCGGCTGGAG
This sequence comes from bacterium, assembly GCA_037143815.1. Lineage (GTDB taxonomy): Bacteria > Patescibacteriota > Minisyncoccia > Phycocordibacterales > UBA9973 > UBA9973. Next base: position 595 of record JBAWYA010000106.1, read on the forward strand.
ACGTCCAGTAAAAGGATCAACAATAATCACCTCTCCTTCTTTTACAACATAATCTTTATCTTTAACAAATAAAGCAGACCGAACCTTTACAGCTGTTTCTAAGTGGTGCACATATTTTATACCTTTTTCTGTGTATATGTTTTCAACCCCCAATAGATTTTCCGCTTTAGTAATTCCTATATCAGTCAAAGATATAGCTTTCAGTTTTTCGTCTACTTCATAATCAAGTCCCTCTTTCATTTGTTTAGCTATCTGATCAAACTTCACATAAAAATCTCCAGAATCACCCGAAGCGGAAGAAATAATAAGAGGAGTACGCGCTTCATCTATTAAAATAGAATCTACCTCATCAACAACTGCATAATGATGACCTCTTTGAACAAGACCATCTACACTTGTCGCCAAATTGTCTCGCAAATAATCAAAACCATATTCATGATTTGTGCCATAAGTTACATCTACGTTATAGGCTTGTTTACGAGAAGATGGTTTCAAAAAATCGTAAACAACTTTAAATTCTCCAATTTTATCTCGTTCAGGATCTTCTTCTTTGTGAGTAGCATCATATAAATAAGAAACATTATTAGAATTTATAACACCAACACTCAATCCTAAAAAATTATAAACCTGACCCATCAACACCGCACCAATACGAGAAAGATAATCATTCACGGTAACGATATGCACACCTTCACCAGTAAGCGCGTTCAAATATGCCGAAGGAACAGCAACCATAGTTTTTCCCTCACCTGTTCTCATTTCCGCAATATGACCTTTGTGAAGAGCTATACTTCCTATCATCTGTACATCAAAAAGACGAATACTATCTGTGCGTTTCATCGCCTCTCGAACCACAGCAAAAGCCTCAGGTAGAATGTCATCCAAACTCTCCCCTTTGCCTAATCTATCCTTAAATTCTTGTGTTTTTTTAGGAAAATCATCATCCGCCAACTTCGAAATATCTGCTTCAAAAGCATTGATCTCAGAAACTATTCTATCTGTATTTTTTATGAATTTTGAACTCTCGTCACCAAATATTTTATTAAATAAAGACATGAATACATATTAGCATAAAAACAAAAAACTTCCGACTTTTATCGGAAGTTTTTAAAAAAACAAAAACTGCTATTTTCTCTTTTTGATAGCCTTTTTCTTTCCCTTTTTTGCAACTTTTTTAACACTCCTCTTTACTACCTTTCTTTTTTTTGCCATAGTATTTTTTATTTAATTTACTAAAGTTAGTTTGCAATAAAACGACCTGAAAAAAATTTAAAAAATATTTTCAACAATTATTGCATTGACAATTTAATTATCTCTTATATTAAAAACAAAAACAAGAGTTTACCACTCAATATGTGGACAACTCTTGTTTTTAAAATTATTTTCATTTGAAGCGGGTGGTGGCGAAACTCCAACATATGTGCCTATGTGAGTGCAATCACCCGCTACAGATAAAAACAATTTGATCAAAACTAACAAAATTGTTACTTCAACAACGACAAAGTATCCACTATCTTCTCAAGGAGAAGATTATTATCTAACGCCATTCTTATTTCAATCATACTATTTCTTATTGTATCAGGTATTAAGTATAATTTAACCTTTCCACTACCATATATATCAGACAAAACAAAAGCCTGCCAGTTTCTACCTTTTTTGATTATATTCTCTCCAGTTGCATTAATCTCTTTTGAATCAAGAGATATTGAATCAGTTGTGCATTCTTTTTGATCGCAGGCAACAATTTTTTCATTTTCATATTTAAGATAATTCCCAGAATCATCTGCAAAAAAATTGAAGGTGTAATTTTTGAGATCATGGTCTATTTGGATATTTATTTTTCCTTCTTTGTTACCTATATTCCATTCCTCTATTTGATCGCAGCCATATCCTTCACAACTACCACCTGAAATATCTTGTACCGATACTGTATTTACAGAAAATTCTTTTGGGTACTTTAATTCAAATCCACCCTCATCACTCCGATATGTTAGCCAATCAGTAGCAGTAAAAGTACTGGGTGGTAAAATTTGTGGAGAAACATTTTTAGTATTTTCTAAAAGTATTTTCTTTGTGTTAGTTGAATTTTGTGATACTGACTGTTCCGTATCAACTGGTACAGACTTCTGAGCCAATATT
>JBAWYA010000107.1:0-2719 GCA_037143815.1 bacterium
AAGCTATTTTACCTCAAGATTTACAAAATGCAATCGTTAAATCTTATCAAGAATTAGGAGAAAAGTATGGTGAGAATAGTGACGTAGCTGTGCGTTCTTCTGCTACCGCTGAAGACCTTCCTGGGGCTTCTTTTGCTGGGCAACAAGAGACTTATTTAAATGTGCATGGCATTAAAAACATTCTTATTGCAACAAAGAAATGTATTGCTTCTCTTTTTACCGATCGAGCTATTTCATATCGTGCTGATAAAGGTTTTTCTCATTTTGATGCGGCGCTTTCTGTAGGTATTCAGCTTATGGTACGTTCAGATCTTTCATCTTCAGGTGTAGCATTTACTATAGACACGGAAACAGGTTTTGATAAAGTTGTTATCATAAATGGTATATATGGTCTTGGTGAATTTATCGTGCAAGGAAAAGTTATTCCTGATGAATTTATAATTTTCAAACCAAGTTTAGAAAACAACGTTAAGAATCCCATCATCGGTAAGAATATTGGTAAGAAAAATATCAAACTTATTTATGCAAAAGATGGTACGAAACAAGCCAAGGTTTCGCCAGCAGATCAACAAAAATTCTGTCTTACAGAAGAAGAAGTAATTAATCTTGCAAAATGGTGCTATCAAGTAGAGAAATATTTTTCTAAAAAGCATGGACGTTATCAGCCTATGGATATAGAATGGGCAAAAGATGGTAAGACAGGCAAACTTTTTATTGTGCAGGCTCGTCCTGAGACAGTTGTTTCCGGAGAAGATAAAAATATTTTAAAAGAATATAAAATAAAAAAGACAAGTAAAATATTAGTAAGTGGTATTGCTGTTGGTGCAAAAATCGGCAATGGCAAAGTTCGCGTTTTGCATAGTGCAAAAGATATTAATTCTTTTAAAAAGGGAGAAGTATTGGTAACAGAAATTACTGATCCAGATTGGGAGCCTATTATGAAAATTGCGAGTGCTATTGTGACGGACAAAGGTGGACGTACATCTCATGCTGCTATCGTGTCGCGTGAGCTTGGTATACCTTGTATTGTTGGATCAAATAATGCGACTAAAGTATTAAAAAATGGAAAAGAAGTAACGGTAGATTCTTCTTCAGGACAGGTTGGTAATGTTTATGAAGGTATTATTCCATTTGATATTCTTGAACATCATCTAGACAAAATACCTAAGCCAGAAACAAAGATTATGGTGAATATCGGTTCTCCAGATGAAGCATTCAAGAATCACAATCTTCCCGCAGAAGGAGTAGGTTTAGGAAGATTAGAATTTATTATCGCTTCCCATATTCGTCTTCATCCAAATGCTTTGATTGATTATCAAAAATTAAAATCTGGCAAAAGAACTACTGTAATAAATAAATTACTTAAACAAATTGATGAATTAACGCCAGCTTATAAAGATAAGACACAATTTTATGTAGATGAACTTGCTTTAGGAATCGCAAAGATTGGTGCCACTTTTTATCCACATAAAGTTATTATTCGTTTTTCTGATTTCAAGACGAATGAATATCGTACTTTGGTAGGTGGAGATATGTATGAACCACACGAAGAGAATCCAATGTTGGGTTGGCGTGGGGCATCTCGTTATTATGATCCTAAATTTAAAGAAGCTTTCAGTTTAGAATGTAAAGCAATGAAAATAGTGCGAGAAGATATGGGGCTACCTAATGTTATTCCAATGATTCCATTCTGTCGAACACCAGAAGAAGGAAAAAGGGTAGTAGAAGTTATGAAAGAATATGGTTTAGATAGAGCTAAAGATGAAAGCTTAAAGATTTATGTAATGTGTGAGATTCCTTCAAACATTCTTTTGGCTGATCAATTTTTAGAAATTTTTGATGGTATGTCTATTGGTTCCAACGATTTAACTCAACTCACTCTCGGGCTCGATCGTGATTCTGGAATAGTCACTCATATTTCAAATGAAAATAATGAAGCAGTCAAAAAGCTTGTAGCTGAAATAATCCATAAATGTAAAGAAAAAGGGAAGTATATAGGTATTTGTGGTCAAGCTCCTTCAGACTATCCAGACTTTGCTAGATTCCTCTTAAAAGAGGGAATAGAAAGTATGTCTCTCAATCCTGATACAGTTATAAAGATTATTATGGCACTTAGTGAGAAATAAAGTTATAAAAATTATTATTTCAAAGTCTATTGAGGAAACCAGAAAGCTGGTAAAGAGTTGGTTTGCGTCCTTAAATAAATCTAAAAATGGAGCTACGATTGTCGGTTTTTATGGCAATTTAGGTTCTGGAAAAACTGCTTTTTCTCAAGCTGTTGCAAAAGAATTGGGTATAAAAGAAAATGTTACAAGTCCAACTTTTGTCATCAAAAAGTTCTATGACACCAATCACAAAAAGTTTAAAAAACTTATTCACATAGATGCTTATAGATTGAATAATGGTAAAGAATTAGAAACGCTTAATTTCAAAGAGTTGATGTCTGATAAAGATAATTTGATTCTTATTGAATGGATAGAAAATGTAAAAGAAATTATACCTTCTGATCACATAAAAATTTATTGTGAATTTGTGGATGAAACAACAAGGGAATTTAGATTGTGATATTTGTGTGCGAGTAGGGGGAATCGAACCCCCGTCTAATCCTTGGGAAGGACTCATTCTACCACTAAACCATACTCGCAAAATACAATTAATAATTTCTTTTTATCTTTGTAGACTTAGAAACACTCATTCTACCACTAAATATACTCGCTCA
>JBAWYA010000108.1:0-2714 GCA_037143815.1 bacterium
GTTATGCTGTTCGCAGTCACAATTTCTGCTATCCTTTTGACTATAGCATTAGGTATTACTAGTATTGCTCTTAAAGAAATAAAGTTTAGTACAAATGCTCGTTATACGAATGATGCTTTTTTTGCAGCTGATACGGGGATTGAGTGTGCATTTATGAATGACAAGTCTTCAAGTACTATTTTTATTTCATCACCTTCTGGCACAATGAGTTGTGCTGGAAATAATGTCTCAGTTACTAAGAATAATTTGTCTTCAATTTGGACTTTTACTATTACTAATTTAGGTTCACAATCTCAAAGTTGTGCTAATGTAACTGTAGACAAGAGCACACCAAATACTGTAGTTATCATATCTAATGGACATAATGATAATCTTAATTCAAATTGCACTCTTGGACCTAATACAGTTGAAAGACAAATCAAGTCAACATATGGCGTCTAGACGAATAATAAAATTAAGAAGTGAAATTGCTAGATTGCGAGACGCTTATCATATAGAAAATGCGCCAAATGTCACAGATGAAGTGTATGATTCTTTGACGCGTGAGCTTAAAAGTCTTTTAGAACAATATCCAGAATTCGTGGATTTAAATTCGCCAGAAAATAGGGTTTCTGGTAAGCCATTAGATAAATTTGAGAAAGTAAAGCACACGAATAGAATGCTTTCCTTGAATGATGTTTTTAGTGAAGAAGAATTATTTGATTTTGAGAAACGTGTAAAAAAACTTTTACCACCATTGCTTTTGCAAGGAGGGGGTCAAGGGGGTGAGGTAAATTATTTTTGTGAAGTGAAATTTGATGGATTAGCTGTGTCTTTGATCTATGAAGATGGTAAATTTGTTCGTGGTGCGACGAGAGGTGATGGATTTATAGGTGAAGATATAACTCAAAATTTAAAAACAGTTAATTCAATTCCGCTTCTATTGAATAAGCCCTTTCCAAAATTTATAGAAGTTCGTGGTGAAGCTCTTATGAGCAAGAAAGTATTGACAAGGTTAAACATTGTCAATGAAAAAGAAGGCAAAATGCTTTTTGCAAATACTAGAAATGCAGCAGCGGGGAGTTTGCGTCAGCTTGATCCAAAACTTGCTAAAGAAAGACATTTAGATTTTGTTGCTTATGATTTATTTAGCGAAGATTCAGATCTTCATTTTCATTCTGACAAACATAATATGCTTAGAAGTTTAGGGTTTAAAGTCGAAGACATAGAGGCTAAGTGTAAAAATTTAGAGGAAGTAATTATTTTTATAAAGAAATTTGAAAAGATAAGGCCAACTTTTCCATATGGCACAGATGGTATTGTGATTTCTATTGATGATTTGAAATTGCAAGAAATTTTGGGTGTGGTGGGCAAGGCTCCTCGTTTTATGGTGGCTTTTAAGTATCCAGCTGAAAAAGCTACAACTGTTGTAGAGAAAATTTTGGTAAATGTCGGTCGCACTGGAGTGCTCACACCACTCGCTATCTTTAGACCAACGTTGGTTGCGGGTTCGATGGTGTCAAAAGCGACTTTGCATAATATGGATCAAATAGAACGTTTAGATTTGCGAATAGGGGATACTGTTGTAATAGAAAAAGCTGGTGATGTGATTCCGAAAGTTGTTGAAGTTTTGACTCGTATGCGTACAGGTAAAGAAAAAAAGTTCAAAATGCCGGAACATTGTCCGACTTGTGGTGGGAAAATAGAAAAGAGAAGTATAGGTTCACAGGTTCATGAGGTTTCTGAATGGTGTGGGTCCCACCCCGTAATCGGGGAAGGGTCAAGCCAGAGGAAACTTCATGAACCTGTGAACCCCTCTGTTGCATATTATTGTTCAAATACAAAATGTCCAGCGAAAAATGAAAGATATTTAGAACATTTTGTTTCTGTTTTTGAAATATATGAATTAGGTCCTAAAATTTTAAGACGTTTCAAAGATGAAGGATTGATTACAGATGCGGCAGATATTTTTACGCTTGATAAATCTGATATTGCACCCTTAGAACGCTTTGGAGATAAATCAGCAGAAAATATTGTAAAAGAGATAGAAAACAAAAAACACATTCCTCTTTCACGTTTTCTTTGGGCACTTGGGATTTTGCATGTAGGTGAAGAAACAGCTAGAGATATTGCTTTACATTTTATGACTTTAGAGAAATTAATATCTGCCATTAATCACAATCAGATGGAATTAGATAATATAGAGAACATTGGCCCTGCTGTTTTGAGAAGTGTTATTGATTTCTTTCGAGATAAAAATAATTTATATTTTATAAAGAAATTAGAAAAAAATGGTGTTGTTATAGAAGAGGAGAAATCAAAAGCCACTAGTTATAAATTAAAAGGTGTAACTTTTGTATTAACTGGTACACTCTCCACAATGTCTCGCGAAATAGCTAAAGAGAAAATTCTTGTTTTAGGTGGAAAGGTTGCAGGTTCTGTCTCAAAGAATACTTCATACGTTGTAGCTGGTGTTGAATCAGGATCTAAACTCAAAAATGCCGAAAGGTTAGGAGTAAAAGTTATAAATGAGCAAGAATTTTTAAATATGTTAGGATAGTGGATACTGGAGGCGTCGCATAGCGGTCTAGTGCACCATCTTGGAAAGGTGGCAGGCTCGAAAGGGTCTCGAGAGTTCAAATCTCTCCGCCTCCGCCAAAATTCGGAATTCAAATTTCCGCCAAAAATATGGTCGGCACGAAGTGCCGTCTGTTCTGAATTCCCCCCAAAAAATC
>JBAWYA010000109.1:0-2711 GCA_037143815.1 bacterium
TGATGTAAGGACAAAGTGTGAATATGATGCAGAGCATATAAATGGTGCAGTACTTCACGATATTGTAGATATGATGCAGGGGAAGTTTCCTGATGTTGATAAAAGTGAAGAAATCACTTTGTATTGCGAATCTGGAAATAGGTCTATGATGGCTAAAAGTATTATGGAAAAAGCTGGATTTACAAAAATTATAGATGCTGGAGGTATGGATAATCTAAAATAACCATTTATTTATAATTCTTACTCAAATAAAAAATTTATTTTTGTGATTGTTTCTTTAATTCTTAGTTATTTAACGATGTATTTATTGGGTTGGATTTATCTTAATTATCTAGTAAATTCGGGAGATACATTTGGAGGGGAATTAATAATTTTATTACCGTTGGGATTAGTGGGTGTATTTGTTTATTATTATTTTTTGAAGGAAATTTTTAAGATATAACTTTTATCGAATATCTGGTATATAAATACCCCCACCATGTTCTCGCATAGCAGTTTCCACTTCGTCCAATAAAGTCGCTTGCATTTTTTGAGGTGTTTGTGCTATAATATCGATATCATTATGAAAGAGACCCTTATGTAGATTCGTCTGCATTGGGGGCTTTTTCTTTTTATATCCTATCAGAAAATTTATGATATAAATCGTTTAAAAAAGTGATCTCAATATTTTTATTTCTTAACAAAATAGAGCATTTATTTTCGTCAGGAGCAATCACAATATTAATAACTTTATTTTCTTTCAAAAATTCAACTAGACAGCCAAAATCTCCATCACCTGTAATTAAAATACATTTAGAGAATGATTTAGTATAAAAATCAGATACAGTTTTTAAGACTAGCTCTGCATCACAATTTCCTTTTATTTTTTCTCCTACGGAAACAGTTTGTTTAAAAACTAAAATATAACCACAACTTTGTAGATATTCATAAAATTTTACTCTCTCTGGTACAAGGCCAATAAATAGATAAATATTATTTGCATTATATTTTTGACGAAGCCAGCCTCTTAATTTTTTGTAATTAATTTCAAAACCTAATTCTTTAGCTGAACGATATAGATTATTCCCATCTATATAGATATTTATTTTATCCATAGTTTTATTATATCATTTTTACTATTTTTCAATAAGGTTTGGTATAAAAATACACCCATTATACTGTCATATGGCAGTCCTAACTTTCTTCTCTTGTCCGCATAAATTATAATAACTGGTATAATAAAGAAATGAGAATACAAGTATTGGGTTCAGGGTGTAGAACTTGCAAGAAGCTTCATGAAATAACAGAAAAAGCTGTGGCTGAATTAGGATTAAATGAAAACGTCGAATATGTTGCTGACGTTCAAAAAATAGTGGCAATGGGCTTAATGCAAAGCCCAGTTTTGATGATAAATGATAAACCAGTTTTACTCGGTTTCACTTCTGATATAGAGAAAATTAAAAAATTGATAGAAGTTAATAAATAACTATGAGTATTTTTTATCCAGTACAATTATTGGCTGACTGGCTTACTTATTCTGTTTTTTCTATTGCTCCCAAAACTCTCTTAGCCGACACAGTTAATTTCTTTATCTATGACTCCATAAAAATATTTATTCTTATGGCAGTTATTATTTTTTGTGTTTCAATAATTCGTTCATACTTACCACCAGAAAAAATACGAGCCATCTTATCTCATAAAAATAAATACGTGGGCAATATTATTGCTTCACTTTTAGGTATAATAACGCCTTTTTGTTCTTGTTCAGCTATCCCTTTATTTTTGGGATTTATTCAAGCAGGTGTTCCATTAGGAACTACTTTTTCTTTTCTTGTTGCTTCGCCGATGATAAACGAAGTGGCACTTGTCCTACTACTTGGATTATTTGGTTGGAAAATTGCTCTTATGTATATAGTTAGTGGACTTGTTATTTCTATTCTTTCAGGAATTATTATTGGTAAAATGAAAGTAGAAAATTTAGTTGAGCCTTTTGTTTATCAAAATACTATTAATGGAAATATTGATTTACCAACAATGACGAGGAAAGAAAGAATTATCTATGCCAGAGATTATACTTTAGACATATTAAAAAAAGTTTGGATTTACATTGTTATTGGTATAGGAATTGGTGCTTGGATACATGGTTATGTTCCAGCTGACTTCTTAGTACAATATGCTGGAAGTGGCAAATGGTATGCTGTGCCACTTGCTGTGCTTATTGGTATTCCACTTTACTCAAACACTGCTGGAATAATACCACTAGTCTCTGCTTTAACAGAGAAAGGAGTATCAATGGGTACTACACTTGCTTTTATGATGTCTGTAACAGCACTATCTTTACCAGAGTTTATGATTTTAAAAAAGGTTATGAAATTAAAACTGATTTTTATTTTTGCTGGCATCGTTGCTGTTGGAATTATGTTTACTGGTTATATGTTTAATATAGTCTTATAACTTTTTGAAAGAAAATATTTATTTGTTGCGTAATTTTATAAAATGTCGAGATTATAAATTATTAATTTTTAAAGACTTGTGGGGTATAAATTTATTTTAAAAATACTTTTGCAAAATAGTTAAATTTAAACTAGTATATTGATGTATACCGTTGTAGCTGTTTTGGTAGGTCGTTACGTTTTCATTTGCCGTTGTAGCTGTTTTGGTAGGTCGTTACGTTTTAATTTGCCGTTGTAGCTGTTTTGGTAGGTCGTTACGTTTTAATTTGCCGTTGTAGC
>JBAWYA010000110.1:0-2661 GCA_037143815.1 bacterium
GAAGGGGGTTGCAATTAGCCTGCAAACTTAAATGCAATTAGAATGAGAATTCGCTAGTTTGGTATTGATTTTGTCTATGGATATGTTATAATCATATGTAAGAATATTCCTTAATTCACCCCTGAATTAGGACACTCTAATATTTCTAATAATACACCACTTGCCCTTGCGACTTCAAGGGAAGAACGGTAACCTAAAATTTTTCTCGGTTTGTTATTGATTTTTAAAATAATTTCATCAAGATATTCTTGAGATATTTTTGATAGGTTTGTTTTCTTTGGAATGTAACGTCTAATCATTTTGTTGGCATTTTCCACTCCTCCTTTCTGCCATGAAGAATACGGATCACAAAAATATGAAGGAATTCCCAGTTTTTTATGATATCTGTTTTCAATTCCATTATCGTAAGTAAGCGAGAGTATTTTTTTGTTTTTTTTCATTTCCATAATTGCTTCATTGTGTAACTTTCCTGAAAATCCAGAAACTTTTTTTGCATCAACATACCGGCTTTTTCTTTCCTGCATTACCGCTAGTGATCCCTTACCATTTTTACCAGAGCAAACAGCATCTTTCTCAAAGTGACCGTATCTGGAGCGATTCTCGGCTCCTAGAGAACGCATATCAATACTTACTCTATCTGGAATCATCACTCTTTCAGTCTTTTTGACTCTTTTCTTTTTGTAATATCTTTCTGAATACAAATATTTGCAATATTTATTTCCTCGAGCTGTTCGAAGCCATTCGTAGATGGCAGTTTTAGAAGTGTAAAATGGTTTCTTTTCTTCTTTCATTCTTCCAGATATTTCATCCGGATTCCAATGATCTTTGAGTCCTTGCATGATATATTTCTTTAACTCCTTATCCTTATTAATTTTTCTCCATTGGAACCTTCTATTTCGCAGAGATACCCGAGCTTTCTTGTCCGCTTTCCTTGGGTCATATTTTCCATCAGTTGAATTGTTTTTAATCTCATAGCTCACTGTATTCGGGCTTCGACCAAGAGCCCTTGCAATACTCCTAATTGAATATGCTTTTTCAAGCAGAATGAAGATTTCATCTCGTTCGGCTTTTTTAATTTTTTTTGCCTTTCTCATTTGAACACTTTAACTCAAGTGTCCTAATTCATTAAGGAATTAACAATTTCTGTTCTTTTTATATTTTTTCCTTGTTTTGTTGCGAGACAATAGCTTAAAAATTAATTTTTTATGTTGCTGTCTCGCAAAAAAACTAAAACTATTGAAAAAAAAATGAAAACCATAAACGAGTTAAACGACAAGAAGCGTGAACTGGTGAAGCTCTTTTCGGGCTGGGCTCGAATTAAAAGAATTCTTCAGCCAGACCAGTTTGTTGAGGTGGACATCAGGTTGTTGGAAGGACAGCCTGCCATAGTCCTTAAGGTTATTCAGCAAGGCACGGTCGGAATCAGGGCAATGCCTGTCAGTAAGATAAAAGGCTTGTCTGTGAGGGCTACTAATGTTCTTGAAAATGCTCTTATCAATACTGTCGGTGAACTTGCTGATAAGCAATATAGTGAGATGAGAAGACGTCGGCAGTGCGGAGAACTCACAATTAGAGAGTTGGCTGGCAAACTCCTCGATTTAGGTATCGAGGTTGATTGGATTGAAAAAGGCATAGAACGCAGGTGGTATCACTAGAACCTAACATGAGGGGAACCTTGGTTAGGTTCTTCTCATTTTTGCACATTATTTTTGAATTATGATACAATACAAACATGCAATACAATTTTTCACAATTTAAGATAGAAATTAAAAAAGTAGGGGAGTTTTTGAGTAAAGAATACAGTCAATTAAACATTGGACGAGCGTCGCCTATGGTTTTGGATGGTGTGTCTGTATCTTCTTATGGTTCTTATGTCCCATTGAAAAATGTGGCCAATATTTCTATTGAAGATCCAAAAACATTGCGTATCGCTCCGTGGGATAAAAATCAAATTAAAGATATTGAGAAAGCTATTAATGCTTCAAATTTAGGACTTTCAGTTGCTACTGACGATATGGGTATAAGAGTTATTTTTCCACAATTAACTACTGAAACAAGACAAAATCTTGTTAAAGTTTTAAAAGAGAAATTGGAAGAGCAAAGAATTACCGTACGTCGTGAAAGAGAGCGTATTTGGGAAGATGTCCAAGCAAAAGAGAAAGAAAGTAAAATAACAGAAGATGAAAAATTTAAAGCAAAAGAAGAATTACAAAAAATAATAGATGAGGCAAATAGAAATCTGGAAGCTAGTTTTGAGAAGAAACAAAAAGAAGTGATGGGATAGCACTTTACGTGAGGTGGTGAGATGGGCGTTAAAAATTCATGTCAATTATAATATTTATAATAATTTTATTGGTGCTAGTTTTAGTCCATGAATTTGGACATTTTTTTACTGCAAAAAAGTTTGGTATTCGTGTTGATGAATTTGGTTTTGGTTTTCCACCAAAAATATTTGGTAAAAAATTCGGAGAGACAGAATACAGCTTAAATCTTTTACCTATCGGTGGTTTTGTGAAAATTTTTGGTGAGAATCCGGATGATGAAAATACAAATGGGCCTGATGCAAGTAGAAGTTTTGTACATAAACCAAAATGGCAACAAGCCATAGTTTTATTTGCTGGGGTGTTTATGAACTTTCTATTAGCGTGGATTTTATTTTCA
>JBAWYA010000111.1:0-2632 GCA_037143815.1 bacterium
GAAACAAAATGAAATATATAATCAATACCATGTAAAGCATTTTTTATATCCTCTTTGTTTAAAAAGTTTCCTTGAAACATTATTAAACTTTCGTCAAATGTATGTATATTTTTTGACGTACCATTTTTAAAAAGATCAAAAGCAACAATTTTATATTTGTTTTCTTTTTGCAATGATTTAATTAAGTTGCTTCCAATAAAGCCATCAGCACCCAAAACCAAAATGTTAATTTTATTTTTTTTCATATATTTTTAAGTTGTTTCAATTAAGCATTTTTTTGTAACAAGAATCATATTTTAGATATATATCATATATATCAAATTTTTCAGATGTGCATTTAACTGCTTCTAGCATTCTATTATAAAAATTTATGTCTGTTGTACATTTTATAATTAATTCCGTTAATTCTTTTTTTGGAATTTTCCAATTTTCTAAGTTAAATAAACATCCAGCATATCTTTTATTTTCATTATTTAACATCTTTTCAATCTCACCAATATTACTAGCTAGTACTGGTTTTCCAGCAAATAAGCAGTCTATTATCGTTAGGGGAAAACTTTCTCCTTTAAAGCGAGAAGGAAGAATTCCCATATTAGACATTGCATAATAATCACGAATATTGCTCTTGAATCCTAGAAAATGTATAAAGTTTTGTGGTTTTTGTTGAAGACGATCTTTTTCGTTTCCGTCTCCAATTATTATTAGTTGTATATCTTTTTTACTTATTAATCTTGCTTGTTCAATACATTGGATAGTCTCTTCCCAACCTTTTTCAGGTATTGATCGACTAACTAGACAAAAAACAAAAGCATTATTATCTATTTTTAAACTCTCTTTTGATATTTTATTTATTTTATATCGAACAAGAGCATTTCCGATTTTAGTAAATTTATTTTTATTGTAGAGATTATTTTTTTTGAAAACATCAATATTTTTATCTGTTGTGTATACCCAATGATCGACTTTTTTGTATAAATTTGGCAGGATTGTTTTTACTCTTTTTTCTTCCATCATTTCGTACATTCCGTGCAGAGTAATTAAGTGTTTGCAGTCTGGCATGTATTCAATAATTTTATTTATATTTGAATCGACCCATGCATGATGTGAATGTAAAATTTTGATTCCCAACGATTTTGTGATTATTGGTATTTTATAAATACTCTTTAGTTTTAAAACAGGGATTGATGGTTTTAGCATTTTTCTTATACCGTCAATTCTTGTTTCTTTATTGCAATCAATAAAAGTTATCCCGTATCCATTGTCGTATAAAATGTTTGCAAGAAAAATTGGAAATGTCTCTCCTCCTCCTGGAGAAAAAGAATATCCAAATATCGCAACGTTTGGTTTTCTTTTTTTGCAATAACCCTTGATTTTATCAATGTTGTAATATTTTCTAAATGTAATTTCATCATATGTTTTTCTTTTTAATTTCCACAAGTTCTGTAACCTTTTATTTTGTTCATCAAATATGATTGGTGAAACAGGATATAATTCTGCTATTGTTATAGAAACATACTCATGTTCAGTGTAGTAAATGTCTTTAGTTTCTAAATTAGTTGAAGTATTTTTGCTGTGTTGTCTAAAATAATTTATTGCTTCTGTTGTGTATGCAATAGCTCCACCTCTCATAATGTGTAAATAAAAAATCCAATCACCACAAAAACGAAGTGTTTTCCATTTTTCATCATTTAGCAACTTCATTCCTCTTGGATTCCTAAAAATTACACTACTCATATTAGGTATAATATTTTTCTTTGCCATGCCAATATTGACGATCTCGTTTGCTGTTTCAATGAAATTACTTTTCCATTTATTTTTATCGATATCAGCCAAATATGATTCTATGTCCCAAGTTTTTATGTTATTTTTGACAAAAACTGAACGGCAATAAGCAATCATAATAGATTCATCATAAAAAAAAGGAACCAAGGAGGAAATAAAATTATCAGTACAATAATCATCACTTTCTGCAATCCAAATTAGGTCGCCAGTAGCTTCTTCAATTCCCTTTTTCCATTGATTAAATACAGAGCCAGAATTAGATGTATTAAATATATATATGGTTTTATCTTTATATTTATTTGTATAATCAAGAATAATTTTTCTACTTTCATCTGAAGAATTATCATCAAGGAGAATCACATTATAATTTTCGTATTTTTGAGAATAGATAGAATCCAGTCTTCGTTTTAGAAATTTCTCATGATTATAGTTTGGAACTATTATGGTAATTTGTGGTTTATAATTATAATTTTTCTTTTCCAGAAAAGATGGGTGTTTGTTAATATTTATGAATTTTTTTTTTACAATATTGACTATTCTTTCACTATAAAAAAAACATTCAAATATTTTTAGTAATGTAATTTTAAAACCATACTTTTTCAAAAAAAGAAAAACTTTTTTCAAAAAATCATTTACATCAGTGAGTTTGTCTTTTTATTTTTTCATATATGTTTTTTAATTTTATTTTTTAAATGTCTTAAGGGCGCAGTCATTTTCCAAGAAAGTGAATTATATAATACACTTATTTCTGTATTTTTTAGATGAATTTCTTTTTCTTTTTGTTGAATAGCATTGTTTTTTATAATTTCATGAATGTAAGAGTAATGCATTTGCCATTCTTTTTCTTTTG
>JBAWYA010000112.1:0-2611 GCA_037143815.1 bacterium
GAAGACCATCGAGCCGAGGATCTTGGGGACCTCGACGGTGCCGGAGGTCTTGCCACCAGCGCCTTGCAAGTCGTCGGCGTAAGTAGTATTAACATTTTCTTGAAAAATGGCAACTAGCAAAAATAAAAAGAAAACGAAACACTGCAACTTTAGGTTAAGCTTTGTGAATTTTTTCATAAGTTAGTATTTACAATATTTATATAGTTATTATATCTTTAAAAAGAAAAACGAGCAAATCTTTATAAAGACTTGCTCGTTGGTAGGGTATAATTTATACCCTTGGTTTTATTGACATGATGAAGTTTAGTTCTTCATCAGTCTGTATCTTAAAGATCGAAGTTTGTTCGGGGAAATTTACATATTTATTTCCCTCCTTCTTGTATGTTATAACCTGGCCGTCGAAGGTGATAATTTTCCAGTTACCATTTTCTACCGAGGCTATATCCCAGACGGCATTATCTGGGATTTTCATCCATCCAGTGGTAGTTTTTTTAACCGCGAATTGATGAATTCCAATTTGCATAGTTTCAATAATGGGTTGGATGGGTTGAGAAATTATTGATGTTGATATCGCTTTTTTTTCTTCTTGATTTTTAAACTCAAGAAGTCTTGAAGCAACCCAGCCAATTTTTCCACCCGTATAAAAGTCGCCATTTTCGTTAGAGACTCTTACCTTAGTCATCCCTTCTTTGTTTTCCTCCTTTTTTCCATCAAGCTGGATGACCATCACTATTTCGCCTTGCCGCAGTGTCTGTATCACGATATTTTTGTCGTTATACACGGATGCGGTTTCTTTCGCTGTGGCGAAAATACCAGATTCTGGTTCAGATTGGATGGATTTTTTATCCATCGAGTTTGCCCACTCCAGTTTCTTATTGGCATACAAACGATCAGCGCTCGCTTTAAATTCCGGTGACCAGACGCCGACTAAAAAATACACCAAGGCGATTACGAGAACTGTTGTTGTTATCCACCAAGAGATAGGTAGCAGATAGCGGAAGAATTTACCTACCCACGGTAACCCGCGTAACAAACGAAGGATGCACCAAACTGGTAACAATAGAGCAATAACAAGCCCTGCTATCGGCGCCTTTACGTAAAAGCCAATACTAGTTAGGATTAAAATCAACATTGCCCAACCAATTAACCCCACAATTATCGGCCATCTAATTGCGGCCCATATCTGTGCTAATGTGGGACGTCGTGCCCACAAGCCAGCAGCATAGTACCCACCGCCGACTAAAAAATTTACTACCGCGTCTCTTATTGACTTGAAAAAAAATATAACAGCCACGACAATAGCAACTAATAAAATTGAAATAAATATAGGCATCATGCCCTCCTTTTTGTTTTTTGTTTATTTTATTGGTGCTGAATTATAATAATCCTGCGCCCGTTCACGAAAACTTTTAGCTTTTCCGCCGATATCAATATCAGCGCTGTTTGTTTTCGCACTCTCTGCAATTTTTTTAGCTATTTCTATTGTTGTGCCAATAACTGTTTCAGTCGCTTTTTTAGCGGTGTCTTTTGCTTCAGAAAAAAATTCTTCAGCCTCGGATTGTTTTTTTATTGTAACAGTTGAAAAAACACTTCTGTTGTAGAGAAATTTAATTCTTTCATCTGTCGTGTTTTTAGACAATAGACATCTGAAAAACTTTGAAGTTATTGTATAATCAAACTTCAAATAAGATTCCTCTAAAGGTTTTTTAACGTCTGTTTTGTCTGTTACTTTCACTTGCCTGGCTGCGTCTTTTAAAACAAAAGCAACAAAAACGCGCAAGGCTGTTAAAAGACGAATTCCGTCAACTTCCAATCCAGTAAGACTTTTAATTTCCTCTTTGGTTTTTTTTGACACTTCGTCCTCAAACAAGCTAATTTTTTCCGCTTCGTCGTCCGATAGCTGGCAGACGGCGCTGGTAAATAATATCTCGTCGCCGAGACCCTTCCCGCTCTCATCTAGGCTAAAAAATTTATTCAGTTGGTTTTCTACTTTTTTTATGACCTTTTCTCCAACTTTTTCTCCCAGGGACGTAAATATTTTTTTTACGATCTCCCCACCTATGAAGTACTTTACAAATTCTTTTATGTCTTCTCCCATTTTACTTTCCTCCTAAAGTTTATATTTTGTTATTTCGTTTATTTAATTGTTAAGGTTCGCCAATCGAACCTTTTTGCCTCACCCTTGGCCTGCCTAAAAATAAACAGGTCAAGAGGGAAGTATAAAGGTTCGATTTCCATTCTATTTGGCATACAAATATCAAAAGAACTAACTTATTATAATAGCATGAAATCAAAAAAAAGTCAACTATAATACCAAAAATTGGTATATTATTGACTTTTTATGGTTAAAATTAGGTAAATTTATATGGAAATGGATCCCGGGTCAAGGCCAGGGATGCCCCCAACCCCAGTTATTAGATAGACGCCCGGCAGAACGAGAAATAATATGCTCGATAAAAAAGTAACCCGCAGGGACTTTATAAAGGGAGCCGGGGCTGTGCTAGCCGTCGCGGCGGCGGCTTCCCCTGCCCTCCTTTCTGGCTGCTTCGGGGTCCCCGGCAAGACTTCTTCACTACCCACCACCATCACGCAGCTTCCGGACATCATATAC
>JBAWYA010000113.1:0-2601 GCA_037143815.1 bacterium
GGAATGCTAAAAGACTATATGGGTTCAGACCACTGCCCGATTTGGATGGAAATGTAACTTCGTGCTATTATTCTAATATGAATCACTCAAGGCTAGATCAGCTTTCAGACGGAATCTTTGCAATCGTTATGACGATTCTCGTCTTTCAATTTAAATTACCAGCAATATGGGGACCAATAGACAACTTCGGCCTTTGGTCTGAAATTGTAAAGTTACTTCCACTATTGCTTTCTTATATTTTAAGTTTCTCATTACTTTTTACTTACTGGCGTGCTCATCACTTTTTTATTTCTGTATACGCAAAAAATATAGATTCAATGCTGACAAATATCAACGCTATATTTTTTATGTTAATAAGTTTATTACCATTCTCAGCAAGCATACTTGGTCAGTACAACAGGAACGAACTCTCTGTAGTAATATTCGGTATTCATATTATTTTAATTGGACTGACTCTATATTGGATGAGAAAATATGTCATTTTTTCTCCACACATTCAAAATCCAGAAATAAGTAAACATGAAATTCGTGGTAGCACTGTTCGCACCCTAGCTCCTGTAGCTTTTGCTGTCATAGCCATACCACTTTCATTTTTAAGCACTACGCTTTCTATTATCTTATTCACCCTTGCTGTCATATTTAATCTTTCTTCTTACGGAACTCTAATCTTCGAAAGAATTCTAAAGAAAATTTATGGAGAAGAAGTGCCAAAATTGTAAAAAGGATTTCATTCTCGATAAAGAAGAACTCAACTTTTATAACAAAGTAAAAGTGTTGGCTCCACAATTTTGTTTTGATTGTCGATTACAACAAAGAATGATCTTCCGTAATGAAAGAACTCTCTACAAGAGAAAGTCTAACGTTCCAGATTCACAAGGAGAAATTTTTTCTATATTCGCTCCTGATTCTGATCAAAAAGTCTATGATCACAAAACATGGTGGGGAGATTCTTGGGATGCTGTATCATTTGGTCAAGATGTAGACTTCAACGAACCATTTTTTGAACAATTAAAGAAACTTTGGCGAAATGTTCCAGACATTGCCTTGATGAACATAAACCCAGTCAATAGCGATTATTGCAGTATTACTGAAGGAAATAAAAATTGCTATCTAGTAGTGGGTGGAGATTTCAATGAGAATGTTATGTATTCAAGTTTTACTTTTAACACCCGCGACAGTATTGATCTACATTGGGTTTCAAAAAGTGATTTGAGTTATGAGAGCTCAGATTGCATTTCTTGTTCTAGACTTTTATACAGTCGACAATCTGAATCATGTTTAGATTCTGCTTTTCTTTTTAATTGTAGAAATTGTAGTAATTGTTTTGGTTGTATAAATTTGCGTAACACTTCTTACTGCTTTTTCAACGAACAATTAGATAAGAAATCTTATACAGAAAAGATGAAAAACATAGATCTTTCATCTTTTTCTAAAATCGAAAAATTCAAAAAACAATTTGAAGAACAAATCTTAAAATATCCACACAAATTCGCTCGTGTTATTAAATCAATAAATTCAACGGGTGACAATCTAGACGGAACAAAGAATTGCAAAAATTGTTTTGATGTTTCAAGTGGAGTAAAAGATTGTGGCAACATTTGGCTTTCATATTCTGCTGTCAGTAATTGTTATGATTGTGATCATTTCGGCAAAAACTCACAAGACTGTTATCAAGTTTCTACGGTTTATCCCGGTAATAATGTATTTTTCTCAAGATTTATTTTTGATTCACACAATGTTTCTTATTCATACAATTGTCACAACTGCTCCGAACTTTTTGGCTGTGTTGGATTAAGAAATAAAAGCTACTGTATTTTTAATAAACAATATTCAAAAAAATCTTTTGATGAAACCAAAGCAAAATTGATAAAACATATGGATGCTATGCCTTACAAAGACAAGGCTGGTAAAATTTATAAATATGGAGACTTTTTCCCTGCTGACTTATCACCATTCGGTTACAATGAGACAGTTGCTCAAGAACTTTTTCCACTTACAAAAAACAGAAGCTGAAGCAAAAGGATATTTTTGGCGAGAAAGAAAAGAAAGAAATTACGAAATAGACATTAAAAATGAAAATATTCCAGATGCCACAAAAGATATAGATGAAACGATAATAAACAAAACTATTGAATGTGCAAACAACTCCGACGTTTCAGTCGGAGCCCCGACTAACACGTCGGGGTGTACAAAAGCATACAAAATAACTAAAACAGAATTTGAGTTCTATAAAAAAATGTCTATCCCAATACCCAGACTCTGCTACAACTGCAGATATTGTGAAAGAATAGCAAAAAGGAGTCCAGTAAAATTATGGAAAAGAAAATGCGACTGCGCTGGACATATGTCATCAAATAAAGTTTACAAAAATACCCGCATTCACAGCCACGACAAATCTCCCTGTGAAAATGAATTCGAAACACCCTATTCCCCCGAAAGACCAGAGATAGTCTATTGTGAAAAATGTTACCAGCAAGAAGTATATTAATCTTTCTGAAAAATCTCAACAATTTGAGATAAATATTTTGTTTCAAAAATAAACATCATCTCGTCTCTTGTTGTAAATATTTGATCTAAAGGAATCTCTCGTTCTGCTATTTT
>JBAWYA010000114.1:0-2561 GCA_037143815.1 bacterium
CATTTTTATAGTTATTCATAATATGAAATATACATCTTTTTTGTATTTTTTCATAGCTTATTTTGTAGTTATATGATTAACGATATATATGTTTAAATTTTTACTTGAGTTTTTTTGAAAAAAGAGTAATAGTTGTATTATGTCACTTTCAATCGGAATGGAGTGAACACACCGCGACATTCTATTGAAAAATCTATTCCGTTTATGTTTACAGTAAAGATTCCATCCCCACTTAAGAGTGGAGTAGACTATGGTTTTATATCTCCTAAAAGGTGCATAGCGAATAGATTATAGATTATTAATAAAAATACCAAGATGGGTATCCGGACCCCCAAGAATGACCCCCACGCCTCTCTAATAGGTACTTAGTATGAGTTGTTAAGAAAGTAAGGATTTTTCATCTATGGGGTAGTGGGGGAGTGATTCTAAAAGGAAATTTAGTTCTCTATATCCAAAAAAATTCTGGCCGATTTTTCGAGTTTGGAGTTTATATATGATTTGAAGAGTTAACTCTAGTTGGTTTTTCTGGTATACTATAGGTAATTTATGGAAGAAGATGTAGAAAAATTTTATAAAGGGATTGGTATAATTGCGCAAAACTCTACGATTGATTTGTCAAATGTTGATTTTATGCATCCGTGGGATATTGGTGAAATTTGTTTAATGCTTATTGAGCGACAATCTTTACCGGATAAAAAATTAATTTTACCTAAAAATAAAAATCTCTTGTCTTATTTAAAACGCATACATTTTGATCAGTTTCTTAACGAATTAGGATATAAAGAATCAGCTCAAGTTCTTAGTGCAATTAACTCGCCCGAATTAGAAAACCTCAATCTACAAGAAATTACCCATTGTCGTTATGTTGATGAGTTTAGTGGTCGCCTTGGACATTTCGAAAGAATGTTTAAAAATTTTGGTTTAAATGATGAAGATGCAAAACGTGCCCTAGTTATTGTAGGGGAGTTGGGTAACAATGTTTTTGATCACAATATTGGAAGTTGGCCAACTAATTTTAATGGATCAATCATACTTGCACAGAACTATCCACAAATGAAAAGAATTGAAGTTGTAGTTGCTGATGCCGGAGTTGGTTTTTTGGGTTCACTAAAAAATGCCTATCCCGATCTGATGGGTGATATTGAAGCAATCAAAAAAGGATTAGAAGGGTATTCTGGGAGAATCGGAGAAAACAGAGGTAACGGGTTAAGGTTAGTTCAAAAATGGACAATTAAGAATTTTCATGGCATACTATTCATCCGTTCTGGAGCTGGTCTTGTGCAGGTTGATGAAGACGGGTGTCAAAGCCAAGAAGTAGCTAAAGTGGTTGGTACTAACGCTAAGTTTGTGATATATTATAGTTAGTTTAATTATTTATTATTATGGTCCTAGAACTTAAAAAATTTGGAAGTATATTAAATAGTCGCGCATCTGGGCGTGAGGCTGTTTTGCGTGCTCGGCAAATTGTTAATGGAGAAAAAGACACTCTTGATGATTTAGTGCTAGATTTTACTGAAGTTAACATAGTCACTCCATCATTTGCAGATGAATTTATTTCAGGACTAAAAAATCTTTTTCCTAAAAAGAAAATAAAAATTCAAGGTACAGAATCAAATCAAGTATTAAAGGACGTGCTTCACTTGATAGAACAACCTCGAACTGTTTAAAAGGTGTAATGGTGTATTACTATCAGACTTTATATTTATGTTTTTTCATCATTACCATAATTTTATAAATCATTCCAATAATTCATCAAGCTCAGCTATATTTTGGGGTGCATTTGCGGGTGCATTCTTTGCCTTCGCTTTTGGTCTTATTACCTATGTAGTCACTAAGCGCAGAGAACGCTTTGTTCAGCATAAAAACTCTCTTGTGAAATTAGAAAGAATATTAAATAAACATTTAAATGATATCGGTGTTTTTCACACAGTAGTTATGGATATGAGTAATACGTTTGCTCACCAAAAAGTAGCTAGCAGTAGATTGTTTCCAATTGAGCTACCGAAAGATTTAGATATGGAAATTGGGAGCGTAGATTTAATTAATAAATTACTTACCTATCAAGTTACGTTGGATCGTTTAAATTTCAATTCTTCAACATTAAATCATGCAATAACTCGAGTTGAAGATTTATTTATAAATAGTCAATCCGTCCCTGCTCAAAACTTTAGTTTCATAACACAAATGTTAAATGGTTTTCTCGACAGCGTACCTAAAATAAACGAAATGACTAAAAAGTTTCTAGTTATAGTAAGAATCCATTTAAGCAAAGTAAATAGAAGAAACTCTTTTACGTATGGGGTTTTTAATCCCGTATGGGATCATAATATTTCCGAAGAAGAAATTAAAAGCGAGAGTGAAAAGTTGGATCAGGAAATTACAAAGATAATGAAAAAAGATTTCGATAAAGATTTCTAATATTATAAAAATGTGGAATTTAATAAATAACAATCTCAAAATATTTATTGACCCATTTATATTTTTGAACTTAAAAAACCTAGAGGAGAGAATTCTTCTTGTAAATACTTTTCAACATTACTTTACTGCTCTTGATCCAAATT
>JBAWYA010000115.1:0-2558 GCA_037143815.1 bacterium
GTGTATCTTTTAAACTCGGCTAGAACTTATTTCAGCAAAAATCCAGCAGAAAATCGAAATCTAAAAAAGGTCTCGGTTTTGCTAAAGCATTTCTTGGGGAGGAGGATTTAGCAAAACCTCGGCAGATGTTTTTTTTAAATTCGGCGAGATTGGGAATTCTGCAGGAACCCGAATACAAATGCTCGGTGCCTTCGTTCATCATATTGTTTGGTGTCCAGTCTAAAGAAAATACACCCTCGGCATCCGCCTCGGGAATTTCCGCTAGGGCTACGAGCGCCAGTTCTAGGTATGGGAACGGCTCAAATACCAGTAAATGAGCCGTTCCCATTTCTGGTTGGGGAGAGGATTCTCCTCTCCCCAGCGCGTTGTCTCGGTTCGTGCTCGCTAACGCTCGCATCCCGCAGAGCGGGACAGGGCTCACCCCACCCGACCGCGCAAACCCCTCTCAGGTTTTTCATGTCTACGTTTGTTATGTCGCTTTCGCTATGAGATTTTAGTGTTAGCAATATATGGTTGGCGCTCGTCTTTAGCCCAGACACCCTAGCGGAAATTCCCGAAGGCGCAATGCCATCGTGCTTGCCCCAGCCCCGACGAATACGTCGGGGCTTTCCCACCCGTGCGTGCACGAGAAATCACTCCCTTAAATTTTTCCATATTTAAATTTTTAAATTCTAGAATACGAAACCGATTTTCCAGTTTTACCACTTTGTTTTATTTTTCCCTCTTTCTCTAGAATAGAAAGATACCTCGTTGCAGTTGCGTCCGAGACATGAAGAAATTTCTCAACTTCGTCATTCGTGATTTTAGATTGTTGTAGAAACAAAGACATAATTTTATCTAGCTTTTTCCTTTTTCTAAACTGAATTGCATTTCGAGCTTTGATTAGAAGTTCACAAGCAAGAGATATTTTTAGTTCAGAAGCCAACGGCTCATTTACTGGTATTTGAGCCGTTTCGGGTTCGGGAGCTTCCACAGGCTCAGAAACTGGTTCATGAGTAGGCTCATTTTCAGCTTGTTTTTCTTCAGTTTTTGGCTCGTTTTGTGCTTCCGTAAGGGTAGAATTAGAGGGTGGTATATCATTACTTTTCACTGAAAAGTCGTTCGGTGAGCTTTCTAGGGCATCAGAAGGTGCATTCGCAGGCTCAGAATCCATGGGTAGAATGGGTGCATCAACCGTGGGCTCTTGAGGGCTCGTTGGAATAGAGTTTTCTTCAGAAATTGGGTTTTGGGTTGTATTTTGGTCGTCTGGCATAAAATAATATTTATATTCTACGATTAATTAGATTTTCTTGATGCGTTTGAATCATTTGTTCTGAATAATTTTTCCAGTTGAAGTCATCAAAAATAGATTTTATTAGTTCGCGACTTATTTCCAAATAATCGGTTGTTATTTTTTCTTTATAGATTTTAGAAGGAGCCATTATTTTATTCATTCTACAAATATATCCGGCATTAAAAGAAAAAATATTTTGACTGAAAATTGATTCAAGTTCTCTGTCTCTAGTATTATTAATTTCTATTATTAAGTTACCTTCTTCAATATTAGTATTTTCAATTAGATTTTTCACAAATAAAGTAATTTCTGTTATCTTATATATAAGTCCAAGAAAATCCAAATACTTTCCAGCTTCTAGTGGTTTCCCATATAATTCCCCCATGGTGTCTTCACGCAAGGCAAATTTAGAAATAAATTGGCCGCTTTGATAAAAACGAGATGCCTCTATTATTCCTTGCCAAGAAATATAAAACTCTACTCCATTACCTATGGAATAAGGTCTTTTACTATCTTCTCTATCTTCTATCGGTATATGAGGGAAACTCCAGCCTCTTAAGCCCACCTTAGATTTTTCTAGAATATTTTGAAGTTCCTTTTTTGGAATTAGGGTTTCATTATAAACTTTTGGTTCAAAAATAACCTTAATATTGCCTATACTGTTTAATTTTCCTTTAATTTCTTCTATGGTCATATAATTCTATTCAAAGTCCTTTCTCTCTTTTTCAAAAAGAGATTTGTCGCTTTTATTTATAATATTCTCTGTTTCGTGTTTCCATCCTCGCTTATGTAAATTAATGATTTGCTTATCAGTAATTCTATCTAAAAAATCTTGAATATCTACTGGATTACTCAACTTAACAGAAGAGGGTTTGTCTTTCAAAGTTCTTATGTAAATTGCTCCTTCTTCTAAAATTTTATCTTTATACTCCCCATTTCTTCGACAGATACAGGGATTTAACGTAAATTCTGCTACGCTTATCACTATATAATTTTTACCCTTATAAAAACCTGTTCCTATTTCATAATTTACGGGTGAGCTTGAAAAAGATTCTACTTTTGCCTTAAGATCTTCTCCGTTAAAACTTGGCAAATGTTCCTTTTCTACCCCTGTAAAATCTAAAGTTTTATTTTCTTTCTCTTTCACTCCTACAACTATATATCCACCATCCCGTATATTAGGGATACTGTAAACTGGACATATTAGCTTTTCCCCCATCCAAACACTCTCTTTAAAATCAAAATTTGTTTCAAATTCAGCACTTAAACTTTCCACTTTTTCATG
>JBAWYA010000116.1:0-2537 GCA_037143815.1 bacterium
AGAGTGCGCCGCCGTTTGAGACGAGATGAGGAGCGGTTGAGTTTTTTCGGCTCGTCTAAAGGAAATGTTTACGCTTTGCTAATTGCGATTCTTCACGACTATTTAAAGCGAGATAGTGAAGCGTTAGAGTATGTAGAGCGATCGCGATCGCGGGCCTTTCTGGATGTACTCGAAGCTAGAGGGCTTATATTGCCTGAAGAGGAAGAGGGAAAACCACTTTATTTTCAAGAGGTGTTGAAATTACTTTACTGAATCGAACTCTAACACAAAAAAGCTGACTAAAATATTTCGATAAATTATGGAAAGGTTGATTGAAATTGCTCAATTTATTTTGCAACAAGATGCTTTAGATAATGGATATAAAATCGACATTTCTGAGGTAAAACTATTTAAGGTTGTAAAGCAAGATGTAGATGGAGACGGACAAGAAGAAATCTGTTTTGCCGCCGGTATTACCGACGTTTGGGATACCACAACTTGTTGTTTACTTGATTTTCAGAATGAAAAGGAACACGTTATAGAACTCGTTCCTATTGCCCATGGCTTTCGGGATTTACAAATATTGGACATTAACAGTGATGGCATCCCAGAAATTGTTTCTTTATGGCAAGCAAGAAGTGGTGCTTCTCTGTCTTTATACATTTTTCAATGGGATGGAAATACTCTTAATCCTCTATTTCCCAAAAGGGAGTTTCATCAAGGATTTATGGAAATGAAAGATTTAGATGCAGATAATATAGACCAAAGAGCAACTTTTAAAGGAACACGATAAGTTGGATATGTTGGTAAACCTGATAAACACATATAAGTTGTACTTTTTTCAAGTCGATAAATCATGTGCTCTTGAATATTTGGTAGATAATCACTCAAATGTGGAACAAGACCTTTCTTGACCATTAGATAAATGACAGCAAACCAAAGATCAATATTTCCAAGATACTTACTATTTGTAAGCGCTTTTCTCATCACAGAATTACTAAATTTAACATGACTCTCATGAGAACCAAGACAAATTCCACCGATTATTTCCTCCTTCGTCAATGGACTCTTCTCAGATATTCCATACTCAATAAGTTCCTTGTATGCTTCAATACTGATTACGTTGTCCATCATTCCCTTAATATAACTAAGAACATCTGGATTATTTGAAGCATTCAAAGGACAATTGGTAAGTGATTCTTTTACATCTTTGTTATCGCAAAGATACTTGAATAAAGAATCTTTTTTTCTAATTAGAATCATCATATTACAAGAATTATCCAATAGAATAGGACATTCAGAGAAAATACAACCATCAGAACTCGCCGCAACAAGTTCTATAATTTGAGGTGGTTCAGGTGGGTTTATAAATGCCTTAATTTCTCTATTAATATTATTACGATCGAAACTATTCAATAGTGATCCTGAACACCATGAAATATATTTATCTATTGTCTTTTCCCAAACACTCGGTGAACCATAATAGTATAGATTCCAAACACGAGTAAGATTCTCCAATGTGAGATTAGAAACAAGATCTGATATTTCGGAAACATCACCTATATTGTTACTTTTGTTTTTAATTATTCTATTCTTGAGTTTTATCAGATTATCTTTTATTTGGGAATTACCAAAAGTTCCCATATTTATTGATGCAAGTAAATTGTCAAGAACAGGAACAATATCAATAAATTCATCTTCCTTTTCAATAGACTCAATCTTATCTAAAATAGAAAAACTATCGTTTGTGATTTCAACAATATCTTGCTTCAAAGTTCCATTTGGATTGTATATCTCAATTACATGTGGACTATTTCTTACAAATGCACAAGATATACTTTCCTCTATATGACACCCAGTACCAATAAGATATATAAAGACCTTCTTGAATTTCCAATCACTTAGTTTTTCTGAGCATCTTTGAACAATATATGAACCTATTTGACCATCACTAATCAAGACCAGAGTACCATGAAAATTATTATTTATTATATAGTTAACTAAGACTTGAGGGTTAGTTCCTTCAAATCCTTTTTTTGTTTTGTTTATAAATTCAAGATCACTTTTTGTAATTTCTCTGATAGAGTCATCCCATCTTGTTCTAATAACTTTATCTTTACCCTCAAAGAGTATTCTCTCTATATACTGAGTTTTTTCATGATAAAAAGAAATATTCGCAGAGTTGTCTTTACAATCACACAATGGTTTTCTAAAGCAATGACAAGCCTTATAAAGTCCAGTAGAACCAGAACAATCATATCCTAATAGATATGTGTCGTCGCTTTTGATTTGCACGTTCATTTTCTGAGTTTGTAAAAATATAAGAAAAAATATAAGAAAAAATCAATTTTTCCTACTAGTGATGCAATTAAAAAAGATTACGATACTTTTTAAAAGATGATACCATGAATTGTATTTTTATTATTTTGAATACATATAAATATAGTTTATTTTTTATTTATATATAATTCTTCCATATTTTGTACTTCATAAATATTTTTTGTAAAAATAGAAAATGTTGGTTGTATTGTATGTGTATTTGTATGTAAATATATTAA
>JBAWYA010000117.1:0-2511 GCA_037143815.1 bacterium
TTATTTATTACTAAAGACTTCAGTTTATAATAATGTGAAATTGCCATTATTATAATTGCCATTGCAAAAAGTATTTCAACCGTACTAAAACCTCTTTTTTGTTTTGCAATTATATAACTATAAATTTAATTTAAAGAAAGATGCTATGTCTCTCAAAAAAAGAGTTGCTTCTATTTTAATTACTCAACTTCACAATGAGGCTTTTGCAAAAACTGCTGAAGAAAATTTTATTAATACTTTTCAAAAAAAAGAAGTTCCAGAAGAGATGGAAGAAATAAAATGCAAAAATGGGGAATTATTGAGTGAGGTTTTGGTAAACAATAAGGTTTTGTCTTCAAAGGGGGAGTGGAGGAGGCTTGTTTTAGGAAATGGTGTGCATGATTTAGACCAGAATGTTACCGTGACTGATCAAAATATAAAAGTTTCAGGAAATTTAAAATTAAAAATAGGTAAAAAAAGATTTATAAAAATAACACAAAAATAAAACACCCTCTCGGGTGTTTTATTTTTTAACTATCTCTTTCTGGATTTTCTTCATCTAGTCCAAAATCTAGACCTTCTGGTGTATCTAATGGTTCACCTATTTCATCTTCATCGGCGCCCATTTTAAAATTTGGTTCCAACTCCTCATTATTTTCATCGTAACTCATATAAAATTTTATTTTATTAATAATTTTCTAGTGCAGAACTAGATTTATTACTTTGTACCAAAATATAAAATGATTGGCAATAGCCAAAAGACTCAAAGTGTGGATAACTTGTAGTGATTCAGTAAGAATATATAAAATCACCAATTTTCGCAGGCTGGCGAGCTGAGAATGAATAAATTTTAACTAGAAAATTATACGACGGCGATTTTATATATTCTTACTGAATCACCCGTAAGTGTGCGAAAGCAGTTAGTGCTATAGCAATAGCATCTAGTTCATCATCTGATGTTTTGCTTTTTTCCACTTCCACTAGGATTTTGATCATTTTTATCATTTGCTCTTTATTCGCTCTACCATAACCAGTCGTGGCTATTTTTATTTGTGGCGGAGATGCTTCAAAAATCTTTAGTCCTGCTTGTGATGCTTCATAGATGACGACACCTCGTGCTTCGGCTACGTGCATAACTGTTTTTTGGTTTGTATTTAAAAATAAAGTTTCAATAGCTAATATTTCTGGTTTATATTCTTTTATTATTTTTTTTATTTCAAGACCAATTAGTTTTAATCTTTCAGAAAATTCTAATTTTGCAGAAGTTTTAAAGCACTCGGAAAAAACCACACACTCTTTCATTGGTACGCCGTAGCTTTTAGCGGAGGCGACTTTTTTGTTTTTGGATTTTTCCAATACAGCGATGCCCAATCTTTCAAAACCAGGGTCTATTCCTAAAATTCTTGTCATATTAATATATTAACATTATTAGAATATTTTACTTTTTTGGCATAATGCCCTTTTTGGGTGATGGATTCACTCAATTCTTTCAGACTTAAGCACAATGCTTGAGTTCAAAAGAATAGCGTGAATCATTTTCTGTTTCATTGTAATGGAGAGTCCTCGGTGTATTCTCATAATATCTTTAATGTGCGAGAAATGTGATTCTAAAGCATTGGTGGTGTTTGGAATCTTAAGCTCTGGAAATTTTTGATAAGTGAAAAGCAATGGAAGATTTCTCACTAAACTGCGAATGGCAGCTCGAAGTCTCTGATGTGTAAAAAAAGATTTGTCAGTTACAAAATCTTTTGTCTTTTCATTCAAAAATTCTCTATGACGATCAATATACAGATTCAATCTGTGCTTGAAGATACTTTCATTGGTAATGGTCAGACATTGCACAAGGTCTAAAAGCTCGTGTCCTTGAATCAGTTTTGGATTTTCCGTCACATATCTTCTCACAATTTGAGCTTCATGAAAATGACAAAACTGTACTGGTATTCCATCCTTGAAAACATTGACTAATCCAGGCAATCCGTCACAGGTGACAGAAATGATTTCATATCCTTTTTGTTCAAGAAAAAGTCTTCCTTGTGTATATGAAAATACAGTTTCATCATCAACAAATTTCCACCAAAGATTCTCTTTTGAATGAAAATCTCTAAAAACAACTACTCCCCACTGACGTGTTTCCTTTTTTCCAAAGAATGTTGCATCAACTACTAGATTCACTTTTCTTGGATTGTGAATCTTTTCTTCCACTTTCACTTCTTTAAATATTCTTCTTAATTGCTTTTTTGAATATCCAAATGTTTCACTTAATTCCCGAAGAGTTTGTTTAGAAAAAACAAACTCTTCCCAGAGTTCTTTCTCTTGGTGTATATGTGCGTAATCAGGCAAACGAAAACGCCTCTTGCAGTCTTTACAGAGGTATCGCTGATCATTGTTACCGCCTCCGTCTTTAACAGTTTTTAATGACTGACAGTGGGGGCATTTCTTCTTTTTTTTGAATCATATCTTCTAATTATTAAAGTTAGCTTTGTAATACAAGCTAGTATAGCAGTTTCATCACCCGAAAATGTCCATTATGCC
>JBAWYA010000118.1:0-2481 GCA_037143815.1 bacterium
ATGTAAGTTATGTACTAGGTTATTTGTTAAAAATCATTATAATAAGAACAAGAAGTATTATTTAGAAAAAACACACAGAAGAAATTCTAAATTAAAGTTAGAGTTACTTAGTTATCTTAGACAGTATTTTTTAAAAAATCCTTGTGTGGATTGTCATGAATCTGATATTGCAGTTCTTGAATTTGATCATATAGGTAAAATTCCAAAATTTAAGGCTGTTTCGTCTTTAATGGGACATCGTTATCCTTTGGAAAAAATCAAAGAGGAAATAAAGAAATGCGAGGTTCGGTGTGCTAATTGTCACAGGAGAAAAACAGCAAAAGAGTTAAAATGGTTTAAAAGTAGAGATGCCCTTGTAGCTTAAAG
Organism: bacterium; assembly: GCA_037143815.1. GTDB lineage: Bacteria > Patescibacteriota > Minisyncoccia > Phycocordibacterales > UBA9973 > UBA9973. The sequence goes on from JBAWYA010000118.1 coordinate 367, forward strand.
GATAAAGTACTGGTCTTCGGAACCAGCCATGGGGGTTCGATTCCCTCCAAGGGCACAAATAAAATTTAATGGATAATCTAATATCAAAAATACCTAAAGAGGTTTCACATGTAACAAGTACGCTTGAGAAAGCTGGTTTTGAGGCATACTTGGTGGGTGGGTGTGTAAGAGATCTAATAATAGGCAATCAACCTAAAGATTGGGATATTACAACGAATGCTAATCCAGAACAGATTATTGGTCTTTTTGAAAAGACAGTGTATGAAAATACCTTCGGTACTGTTGGAGTAGTTGTTTCACAAGAAACAAAAGTCGAAGATGTTTCACGTGGAACAGACTCAATGAACGTTTCACATGTAACTACCCCCTCTTTGATTCTCCCCCTTACCAAGGGGGAGATGCCGAAGGCAGAAGGGGTCATAATCGAGGTTACTCCTTATAGAATTGAAGCAAAATATAGTGATTTTAGACATCCTGACCAAGTAAAGTTTAGTGACAAACTGGAAGATGATCTTAAAAGACGTGACTTTACAGTCAATGCTATGGCTTTGAGTCCTAAAGGACATTTAATAGATTTGTTTAATGGCTTAAAGGACATCAAAGATAAGACTTTGAGAGCGGTAGGGGAACCAGATGATAGATTTAATGAAGATGCTCTTCGTATGCTTCGCGCTATACGTTTCGCTTGCCAACTTGATTTTTCTGTGTCATGTGAAGTAACTGAAAGTATTTTAAAAAATAGTATTTTAATTAAAAAAATATCTGAAGAAAGAATTCGTGACGAGTTTGTAAAAATAATAATGTCAAAAAACTCTGCAAGTGGAATTGTAATGCTTCAGAAATTTAATTTATTAAAAAATATTATTCCTGAACTAGAAGAGGGAATAGGCTGTGAACAATCAGGAGAACATATTTATGATGTTTGGGATCATTTACTTCATGCTTTACAACACGCTACGGATAAAAATTGGCCTTTAGAAATAAGGTTAGCAGCACTTTTTCATGATATTGGAAAACCAAAAGCAAGGAGATTGGGAGATGTGGAACCGTCAACCGATTTATCAGGTCCTCGGTTCTCCTCGCCTATAAATTCTCCTTCGGAGATGGAAGCTCGGCTAGACCATGCTAAATCGCTTGCTGGTTCCACTTCCAAGAAAAAGAAATTTACTTTTTATGGTCATGAAGTTGTCGGTGCGCGTATGACAAAAAAAATAATGGAAAGATTAAAATTTTCTAAAGCTGAAATTGAGTTGGTGGAGAAACTTGTACGCAATCATATGTTCTTCTCGGACACAGAGTTGATAACACTTTCCGCAGTGCGTAGAATTATAGTAAAAGTTGGTAAAGAAAATATTTGGGCTTTAATGAATGTCCGTGAGTGTGATAGGGTAGGGATGAAGAAAAAGGAAGCGCCATATCGTTTGCGTAAATATTTTGCAATGATAGAGGAGGCCTTACGAGATCCTATATCAGTCAGTCAGTTGAAAATAAATGGTGAATTTATGATAAAAGAGCTTAATATTAAGCCAGGACCAAGAATGGGCTGGATTTTGAATGCTTTATTGGAAGAAGTCCTTGATGCTCCAGAAAAGAATTTTATTGGACATCTATCAGAGATGGTCGAGTCTTTAAACAAGCTTGATGATAAAGGACTCAAGATGCTCGGTGATAAGGGTAAAGAAAAGAAAGAAGAGTTGGAAGACATAGAAGTAAAAAAGCTTCATACTAAGCACGGAGTTAATAAATAATTTGCAAAAAATATGAGCAAAAAAACTTATAGAAATTTATGGAAGGGGATAAGAATTTTTGGAGATTGTATGGCTTTCCTTTTGTCTTTTTTTGTGGTCTATTTTTTTCGTGAACATTTTTTAATAAAAAATTTATTAGGAAATATTCAGTCGGCGTCTTTCTATTTTTTTCAATTACCTTTTTTATTATTTATTTTAATTCTTATTTTTAAAGTTTATGGACTTTATGATGAGGTTTTTTATAAGAATCTTGTTGACAGATGGAAAAATGAATATTTTGCAATACAAAAAATTAACTCAAAACTTATAAGCATGAAACCGACAGGAAGCAAAAAGGAATTTGCTGAAAATCTGGCATTATTCACCA
>JBAWYA010000119.1:0-2470 GCA_037143815.1 bacterium
TATGACGAGTGAACTTATTTCATCCAAAGAAGCAGGTAAAGAATCTATTAGAAATGCACTCTTGGGGCTGCTACTTGCTCTTGGAGCCTGGCTTATTTTAAATACTTTAAATCCAGACCTACTAAATGCTTGTCTTAACTCGGTCAAGCCAGTAGAAATAACAATAACCCCTTTTGAATTTGCTGGACTTGATGTAGGAGGACCAAAAGCCCCAGTAGGTGGAAAGTGGTGTGGTTCTTATGATGATGGAGCTAGTTGGCCTCCTGTCGCTGGTGCCCCTGCCACACTGCCTACGGGTATAACCGTAAACAATAGTGATTGTATAAAAGTTGGCCAAACAGCCGCATGTACAAGTTTGGATGGACTTTCTCAAGTAGCAATAACTGGATTAAATAAATTAAAAAATGATAGTGGTTGTACTGATATAAAAGTTACTGGGGGAACAGAGTGCTGGTTCCACGGTGGACCATCTGGTAGCCCTACGACCCATAAGCCAGGAGACTCAAATGGTACAGTCGATTTAGCAAAAAGTTCATGTTTAACAGCTTATATACAAAAAGTAACTCCAGTGCCAATTCCCTGGATAAACAAACAGCCATATAATTCATATACTGTTAAGGGTGTTGTTTTTGTTGATGAGCCAGCAACTAAACACTTCCACGTGAGAACGTGGTAATAATTTTATGTCAAAAAGAAATTTAGTTTTAATAATAATAGTTTTAATAATAGTAACCGGCATTGCTTTTGCGTTTTTATATTTTTACAAACCAACAGTTATTGGAAACATTGAAACAACCAGTGTAGATTTTATTTCTAATTTTTTCCCATTTGGAAAAAGTAAAACAAATACAACAGGAGAGGGGACACCTCCAGCCGATGTTTCAGGATATACCCCTCCAACAACTCCTCAAACACCAAGAGAGATACTTATAAAGGTTTCAAGTATGCCTATAGCTGGTTATGGAGTTTTTATGAAAGAAAGATTTAAAGAAGAAATGGAAAAACCACAGCCCCCAGTAGAAACACCTCCTGTAGTAGAAACAAACCCAGTAGATAATTCTACTCCAACTTCAAGTAAAATAAAAAACAAAGCCGCCCCTGTTGTTGTCCCAACCCCTCCTACTACAGAGTTTATACCAGCCCTACATTACGTAGAGAGAGCAACTGGAAATATCTATCAAACTTTCGCTGATAAAATAGACGAACGTAAATTCACTACAACAATAATTCCACAAGTTTACGACGCATATATAGGAGAAAATGGAGAATCTGCAGTAATGAGATATTTAAAACCGGACGGAAAAACAATCGCTACTTTTGCTGGAATAACACCAAAAGAAATTTTAGGAGGTGATACTTCTTTATTAAGTGAGGTAAGGGGTTCTTTTTTGCCAGAAAACATAACAGATATTAGTCTGTCGCCAGATGGCCTGTCTATGTTCTATCTTTTTGATATTGAAAATAGTGCCGTTGGTGTAATCGCTTCATCTTCTGGTGACAAAAAAAATCAGATATTTAGCTCTCCTTTTACAGAATGGCTGTCACAATGGCCAAATGAAAGGATGTTAACCCTAACCACCAAACCGTCTTTTGGCACTGAAGGATTTATGTATTCTATTGATCCTACGGTCAAAAAATTAACTAAGGTTTTAAGTGGAATAAAGGGGCTTGCCACACTCACAAGCCCAAGTGGTAAATTGGTTTTATATAACAATAATAATTTATCATTACGCGTATATAATATAGATACAAAAGATTCTATGTCACTTGGAATTAAGACTATGCCTGAAAAATGTGTTTGGAATACAACAAGTACTACTCTTTATTGTGCAGTTCCAAAATATATAGACGGCACAAATTATCCTGACATTTGGTATCAAGGAGAAACATCTTTTTCTGATAATCTTTGGAAGGTAAACATAGAAACTGGTTCTACCACAATGCTTGCAGACCCTACTTCCTTTACAAAAGGGGAGGAGGTAGATGGGATAAAACTATCTTTAGATAGTGGTGAAAATTATCTATTTTTTGTAAACAAGAAAGATTCTTTCCTTTGGGAACTAAACTTAAAATAAAAAAATTTTTATTCATAAAAATACCTTAAAAGGGCACAGATTTTTTGAAGCTTAAAAAATCCTGAAGTTTTCACGCCGTCGCGTTCAAAACCCCCTTTTAAGGTATTTTTTTATTACAAAAAATTTTAAATAGAGCCTATATATTTTATAACCACTCTGCGAGAAAAACCTTCACCTGTTGATTCGGTTTTTAAATCATGTGCTTCTGATAAGAATTCATGCACAATCCTTCGCTCAAAAGCTGGCATTGGATCAACTTCTATGTTTGATTTAAAATATCTAGCACGTTCCGCCATCATGTGAGCTATCGCATGAATGTTTTCAATACGCTTTTGCTGAAAACCATTTATGTCAATTAAGATCGAAGGTCCTTTTTCTGTTCTTGGCACATCTAT
>JBAWYA010000120.1:0-2467 GCA_037143815.1 bacterium
AGGCGTGGATGGCCTGTCTAGTAAAGAGGAAATAATAATTTTAACAAAGAGTGATATGGTTGAAGATTCCAAAATTGTTACTAAAAAAATAGCAGATTTTAAAAAAATTAGTAAGAATGTTTTTACGTTATCATTATTTGATGATAAAATGGTAAAGAAGTTTAATGATGCATTGATGAAGATTTTAAAAAAGAAAAAATAAAATAATAATTATGGAGAAGAAATACTATCCAACAATTGGTCTTGAGATACATGCAGAATTAAAGACACAAACAAAGATGTTTTGTGCTTGCAAGAATGATCCTGATGAAGAAAAACCAAATACGAATATTTGCCCAGTTTGTATGGCTCATCCTGGTGCTTTGCCTGTTATAAATAAAAAAGCTATAGAAAATGTAATAAAGGTTGGTTTAGCTATTGGTGGCGAGATTGCCGATTTTTCAGAATTTGATCGCAAGAATTATTTTTATCCTGATATACCAAAAGGTTATCAGATTTCACAATATAAATACCCGATAGTTTCAGGTGGGAATCTGGCTGGGATGGACGTCACTCGTGTGCATTTAGAAGAAGATACAGCAAACAATAAACACGATCGTGGAGATTTTTCTTTGATTGATTTCAATCGTTCTGGTGTGCCTTTGATGGAGCTTGTGACTGAAGCTACGACTTTCCAAAGTCCTGATGAAGCAGCTTTTAGTGCTACCAAATTTGCAAAAGAGCTTCAATTGATACTTTGGTATTTAGGTGTGTCTGAGGCTAATATGGAAAAAGGTGAAATGAGAGTGGAAGCAAATATTTCAGTTTCAATAGATCCAAAGAAATTAGGCACCAAGGTTGAAGTAAAAAATTTGAATTCATTCAGGAGTGTTGAGCGTGCTATCAAATATGAGCTTGATCGAATGACAATATTGAATGAAGAAGGAAAAGGGTCGGAAATAGTGCAAGAGACTCGTGGTTGGGATGAAAGCAAACAGAAAACTTTCTCTCAAAGAAAAAAAGAAGGAAGCGCTGATTATAGATATTTTCCAGAGCCTGATTTACCAAAATTAAAATTGCATGAGGCTTTTGATTTAGTAAATATGAAGAAAGATTTACCGGAATTGCCTGCTATAAAACGTGCACGATATCAGAAAGACTTTGGAATTAAGGATGAGGATATTGAGGTTTTTGTGAATGATATAAATCTTGGTATTTGGTTTGAAGATGTTGCGAAGATTTTAAATGATAAAGAAAAGATTAAGATTGCTTCAAATTATACTACTTCAGATTTTATAGGTCTTAAAAAAGCTGATTCTGCTATTAAATTACCAAGTGCAAAAAATATGGCTGAACTTGTATCTATGATTACAGATTCTCTTATTAGTTCACGTGCAGCAAAAGATATTTTGATAAAGATTGCGAAAGAAGATGAATCACCAATGAAAATTGCAAAGGAAAAAGATTTATTGCAGAAAAATGATACAGATGCGTTAAAAACTATTGCTCAGAAAATTATTGATGCAAATCCGAAAGTTGTTGCAGATTATAAAGGAGGTAAAGAACAAGCATTGATGTCTCTCGTGGGTCAAATAATGAAAGAAACGAAAGGTTCTGCAAATCCCGCAGTTACAAAACAGATTTTAATTGATATACTCAAGTAATGAATGAGCAAGCTTTAATCAAAACAGTAAAGAATCTTACAAAAGAACCAAAAGGAATTCTCGCTATTGATGAGAGTTTATCTACATGTAATAAACGTTTTATAAAGTTGGGCATTCCTACAACAGAAGAAAAACGCCAAGAATATCGTGAACTTCTCATAACTGCGCCCAGTATTGAAGAATATATTTCTGGATATATTCTTTTTTATGAAACAATCAGACAAAAAACGAAAGACAACAAAAGTTTTGTTTCTGTTTTACAATCAAAGGGTATAGAAGTTGGTATAAAAGTTGATGCTGGGACTGTAGATTTTGGAGGTAATGATGTAGAGAAAGTCACTGATGGACTAGATGGATTGGGTGATAGATTGAAAGAATATAAAAAACTAGGTGCGACTTTTGCGAAGTGGCGTGCAGTTTATTCAATAGGAGTAAATACTCCCTCAGGAGATTGTATGAAAATGAATGCAGAAATTTTTGCAAAATATACATCGTTGTGTCAGGAAAATGATATTGTACCGATTGTTGAGCCAGAAATTTTAATAGATGGAGATCATAATTTAGAAAAATGTTATGAAGTTACCGCGAGAAATTTGCAAGTAGTTTTTGATGAGTTGAAAAAAGCTGGTATTTTTCTTCCTGGAATGATTTTAAAAACAAGTATGGTTATAAATGGAAAAAATTCAAAAGAAAAATATTCTTCAGGGGAAATTGCTGAGATGACAGTAAAATGTTTAAAAGAAAAAGTACCAAATGAAATAGGTGGTATCGTTTTTCTTTCTGGTGGACAAGATGACATTGAAGCAATTAAAAATTTGAATGCA
>JBAWYA010000121.1:0-2450 GCA_037143815.1 bacterium
AAAAGAGTGTTTTATTGCCTAAAATCATTGCAATTATAGTTATGATTGTCGGTAGTGCTATATTGTTTTTGTAAAACAACCATAGACATATCACCTTTTGTTTGTTATACTAAAAATGTTGAATTTACAAATTTTATTTATCGGTTTAGGGGAATGTTCCATCATATTATGAAGTGTTTAAAAAGAAATTTAAAAATCTTTTCTAAAGCCCAGTCTAGGCTAATAAATCCATAAATATAGTGGCATGTTCTTGTAAGCCGAACAAAGCTTATGAGTACATTAATGATAATTTTAATAAGCGTAATAGCGCTTATTTTGGGTGTTGGTGTTGGATATTATCTTCGTTTGATTATCGCCTTAGGAAAAAGGAGATCAATCGAGATAGATATCAAACAAATGATGGTCAGTGCAAAAGAAGAGGCGCAAAGAATCACAGACGAAGCAAAAAAGGCTTCGGAAAGTAAACTCTCAGAGTTGAAAACAGAGGAAAAGAAGAAAGAGCAAGAGTGGAGAGAAACAGAAAAAAGACTTATTAAGAAAGATGAGTTTTTGGATACTCGCCAAGTAGAAATAGATAAAGAAGTTGAGAATATAAAAATGAGGGTAGAAGAGGTAAAAAAGATTCAGGAAAAAGTAACAAAAATAGAAGAAGAAAAAAAGCTTGAATTGGAAAGAGTCTCTAAGTTGACAGAAGGAGAAGCAAAAGAAGAATTAATACATGATATCGAAAGAAAATATGAAGAAGATATCTTATCTAGAATTCAAAAACTTGAAAATGGCAACGAGGAAAAATTAGATCGTAGAGCAAAAGATATCTTGGCTACATCTATTCAACGTCTAGCATCAAGCACAGCTTCCGAACTCATGACGACTGTCGTATCTATTCCAAACAATGAAATCAAAGGGAAAATAATAGGAAAAGAAGGTAGAAACATCCGAGCTTTTGAAAGAGCTTCTGGGGTTGAGCTTATTGTGGACGACACTCCTGGCTCTATAGTCATTTCTTCATTTGATCCAATCAGAAGACAAGTAGCAAGACTCGCATTAGAAAATCTAATCTTGGACGGACGTATCCAGCCAGCAAAAATAGAAGAATTAGTGGAAAAAGCTAAAGAAGAAATAAATAAAATAATAAAAGAAAAAGGTGATCAAGCAGTTTATGAATGTGGCATATTCAATTTTGACCCACGCATTATCGCCATCATTGGACGATTATATTTCCGCACAAGTTATGGACAAAATGTTCTTCAGCACTCTATTGAAATGGCACACATAGCTGGTATGCTCGCAGAAGAATTGGGCGCAGACGTTGCGATAGCCAAAGCTGGTGCTTTAGTCCACGATATCGGTAAAGCCTTAGACCATGAAGTACAAGGCACACATATAGAAATAGGTATGAGAATCTTGCAGAAATTTGGCGCTGATCCTCGTATTATTACTGCAATGAAAAGCCACCATGAAGATTATCCTTATGAAACTATTGAGTCTATTATCGTTCAAACTGCCGACTCAATCTCTGGTGGACGACCTGGGGCACGTCGTGACTCAGTAGAAAACTACTTAAAGAGACTTCAAGAACTTGAAGCCTTAGTAAACACCTTCCCTGCTGTTGAGAAATCATACGCTCTCCAAGCTGGACGTGAAATCCGTATATTCGTTACTCCAGAAAAAATTTCTGACGCTGAAGCAAAAATTATGGCTCGCGATATAGCTCTAAAAATAGAAAAAGAATTAAAATATCCTGGCGAAATAAAAGTCACAATGATACGAGAGACGAGAATTATCGAATACGCTCGTTAAAATTGTCTAATTTGCAAAGCTCTTGCCTTAAAAAACCCTTGGTATATAATGAATGTGTATTAATTATAAGGGTTTAATAGCCCTCCTTTGGTGGGCAAGGTCGAAATTAATTATAAAAATAACTAAAAAACATATATGAATAAACAAGCATTAGCTGAATGGGTACATGTAAAACTAGGTGGAACAAAGGTTCAAGCAGAGGAAATCGTAGATGGATTGTTTGGAGCTATCATCGACACAATGAAAAAAGGAGGTGAAGTTTCAATAGCTGGTTTTGGTATCTTTTCTGTAAAGCAAAGAGCTGCTAGAATGGCTCGCAATCCAAAGACCGGAGAGCAAGTCAAAGTAGCTGCAAAGAAAGTTCCAAAATTCCGAGCTGCAAAAGGTTTGAAAGACATGATTGCATAATTTTATCTCGCGAGATAAAAATATAGCAAATACTAAAAAACACCCTGATGGGTGTTTTTTAGTATTTAGTCACTTCTTTTGTTTCTTAATTTTTAAATATTCTGCCAAAATGTCTAAATCCTCCCAAAATCCACTTTCGCAATATGCATTCGCCATTTTAGATGCTAATACTGACATTATGTCATCAGGCATAATGGACATTTTCGGGTGATGAAACTGCTATACTAGCTTGTATTACAAAG
>JBAWYA010000122.1:0-2410 GCA_037143815.1 bacterium
TCTACCTCCTCCACCTCCTCCTCCAGTGTTTATGCCACCAGCACCACCATTTGCAGTAATAGTAGCATCGTTTGAGCCTGTAAAAGTTCCCGCAATAATCCAAACACTTCCTCCAGACCCTCCACCTCCGAGACTCGCAGTACCATTAACTGAAATCGTACCATTGTTTGTTACAGTTCCACTTGCTATTAATTTTATTGCTCCTCCACCGGAAGCACCAACACCATAATTATTTGACGCACCAGCCGCAGAGCCTGGGGTAGCGGGTGTGTCCTGACTTCCATAAGTTGTAGTATTTCTAGAAGTATCTTGAATTGCTTTCCCCCCTGCTCCTCCATAGGCCCCGGCCGATCCTCCGAAGTATCCTCTTGTTCCTCCCCCTTCACCAGAACCTTGCCCTTGAGGTGAACCAGAATAATATGCTTGACCTGCGTAACCTTGGCCATCTCCATTTATAGATCCACCTGCATTTATTGTAATGTTTCCACTTGTATTAAGTATTACTCCAGTTGCTCCTGTCCCAGAAGTAGAAGAAGGAGAAGGAATAAGTGTTCCAGAAATACTTACATTTAAACTACTCAAGTTGTAAGTTCCAGCAGCAAATGTTGCTGTCACTCCTCCAGGAATTATTAACGTTCCACCATTTGATATCCATGTAGCTACATTAGCAGTCGTATAAGAAGTAGTCGTCAGTGTTGTGTCAGCACGAGCTATGTTTGGATTATAAAAAAAAGAAACCAATGAAAAAATTAAAACCAAACTAATTAAAACTTGAGCTCTTTTTATTTTCCTCATCTCTCGAAACGCATAAGAGATTTTTTTTCTATTTTTATTTATTTGTTTTAATAAGTTTTCCATTTTTTTATAATTACTAGTTGTTAATTTGTTTTTAAAGTTGATGATTTTTTGATTCCTAAGGTTTTCTGAAAGTTTCAATTTATCACGCACTCGCCTACGATAAAAAAAGTTCAGATCTTTTTTATCTATTAACCAAATAGTATAATTTTTAAAATTTTTAATTTTTTCGTGGAGAAATTTTCTCATATTTACCTATATATTATAAACTAACGAAAAATCTTTAACAACAATAAAATCAACCTATTTTGATGTTTTTGATCAAAAATTAAAAAAGAAATACAAGTACTAATAAATCACGATTTATGAGTACTTTAAAATAAAATATATACAAAAATATATTCATTTTTGTGTTAAACATAATGGCTCAAAAGTTCTCCATTTTCTATTAGAAAAACTCTCAAACTCATTTTGATACCTAAAAAAGATATTTAAGAAAATAAAAATTAAAAAAGCAAAATATTTTCTAAACATTAATAAAGATTGAAAAGTTTTCCACTTGTCTAGTAATGTTTATCAAGGTATACTATTCTTATGGACAGTAAATTTATCAATATTAAAGATGCTTCGGCTATGCTTGGAGTCTCAAAACTCACTCTTCGTAACTGGGATAGAGATGGAAAGCTAGTTGCAAAAAGGCACCCGATAAACAATTATCGAGTCTACTTAGCTGAAGATTTGGAGAAAATTATCAAACAAATCGAGTCTGGAGAGAAGCCTATGCGTGCGCCCAAAAAGAAGGCGAACGTGGAACCTGAAAAGCCAAAATTCTACAAACTAAAAGTTATCCACATGCAAGATTAGAAAATACTAAAAAACCTGACAAAATTGTCAGGTTTTTTATTTATAGTTTTTAGTAAATTTCTTTGTTATAACAATCCTCGCAATATATTATTTCTTCTCTACTAGGATCATAACTTGTTTCAAATTCTGTTTTACATTTTCCATTATGATCATGATTGTTTTTTTCACACATGCAAACCTTATGCCAAAGTTTGCGTGGGCTTCGAATTGCAAATCTTTTTTTGTATCTACATTCAGGACAACGTCTAGGTAACGGAATTTTTTCTCTTTTGTAAAAAGAAAATTCATTCGGTATGATATTATAATTTTTAATACAATCTATACATTTAAATATTTTTGAATACACTTCATCTCCCATTTCTTCGATGGTATCAGGAATGTTTTCTGTTTCAGTATTTTCTTTTCCAAATATTCCAGGAATTTTATTTTCCCATTGCCAACCACGAAAAATAATTTCTTCTTGAGTCATCGGCATATAATAATTTCCCTGAGTTTCGTTATAACAAACTGGTGAAATGCTCGGCGGAAAAAATTCACCATATTCTAGTCCTTGTTTCATGTGTTCAATAATTTTTTCTCTTAAAATTTCATATTCTACTTTTCCATATTTTTTATTTAAAATCATATACTCCCCTTTTTTGATTGAAATACAACCAAAAAGATTTTGACAATTCTGACAAGAATCACAATATTCTATCTCTCGGTTATCATAACAAAGATGACAAAATTTTGAATTATAAAGTCTACTACA
>JBAWYA010000123.1:0-2402 GCA_037143815.1 bacterium
ATGTTGTGATTTAAACTTACCTTCAAATAATCCGCCAGTTCTTTTATATTTTTTATTGTAATACATCGAATACGCAGTACTTAATTTCTGCATAAATTTACTTATTCCACCTTCTATTTTTTCAGTTATTAATATATGGAAGTGATTAGGCATAAGACAAAATGCACCAACATTAACTAAAAAATTAATTCTTTCTATCTCATAAACATTGAAATTGGTATCTCTATGTAAATCATAAAGATTAAAACTTTCACTTGAATTTGAAATATAAAGTAAAGAGATAAATCTTAAGTAGTCTTCTTTGTCATGAAAAATTTTTTGCTTACTATTTCCACGATTATAAATATGATAGTACTCACCTTGAACCAAACTCGTTGTTCTATTAGACATAGTATATCTTACCAAATTCCATCTGCGTTAGGCAAGACCTAACGCAATACATAATGCCTCAATATTGAAGATCCTTTGACCTCACCAACAAAATTCTTATCCAAAAGATATTTTCTACAATAAGCGTCTTCAACCTCTCTGTGAGCATCATGAACAAAAACAGCACCTCCATTTTTAATAAGTATGGAAGCTGTATAAATACTTTTCATTCGTCCAGGTGCACTATCGTCATGCCCTGCAGGCCCATCAACAATTATTACATCCCAAGATATCTTTTTAAGTTCATTAGGTATATTAATGATCAACTGATCTGGTCTATCAATAATATTTTTCCAGTCTTCGCGTTTAGTATCATATTTAATCTTGTATGCTTCCAAGAAAGGATATTTTTCAGTTATATCCTTAAACCACTTTTTCTTATCCTCAATAAATACCGTCCTACCATTTTTGTTCACATTATGCCAAAAAGCTGAATCGTTGCCTAAACCAAACACAAGCACATTCATCGGCGATTTAATACATTGTGCAATTTCAAAAAGCTCAATCGGTTGCATTTGAATCCCCAAATCTTTTGTCTGATTAATAACATCTTCAATAGTCATAAATCCAAGATACCATGATTTTCTTTTTTAAATTCGATCATTTTTTTACCTTAATCTGCGTTAGGTCTTGCCTAACGCAGATTGCCTAACGCAGATCGTTTCTTAATTTATATAATTAAACTTTATGTAGAGTCTTATGCTCTAATGTAATATGGTTTGCTATATATTCTTTTGTACCACCCATAGAAAGTGTCGGTACTTTTTTACCCGGATTAAAAATATTTTTTGAATCAAAAATCTCTTTAATTTCGGCAAAAATTTTAATTATTTCTTTTCCGTACATTTTTTCCAAATATGGTGTACGTATTATGCCGTCATTGTGTTCAGCTGTAATAGAGCCGTGATATTTAACAACAAGACCATAAACTAATTCCCCAAGTTCAATTATAATTTTTGCAATATCAGAACGTTTAAAATCCACAAGAGGAATAATATGAAAATTACCATCTCCAACATGCCCTGCTAATGTAAAATTTAAATCATATTTACTTAAAATATCATTTAGTTCTGGAAGAAACTTTGGTAAAAATTCTGGACGAACAATAATATCATCTATAAATGGAGCTGTATGCATACCTTTTACATGTTTTCTCAAAAGAGCAAAACTTTCTCGTCTAATATCAAAATATTTATTCGCCTCTACCTCAGATTTGGTAATATGAGTTTCTAATTTAAAATGTTTTATTTTTTCCACAAAAGCTAAACATTTATCTTGCACTTTATTTTCATCATCACCAGCAAATTCAACTAAAATAATTAATTTTGGAAAACCGCCAGTAACCATCATAAAAAATTCTGGTAAAAAACTCCATGCAAATTTAATCATTCCAAAAAATCCTTTATTTTTCAAAAAATCTGGGAAGAATCTAACCGCCAATTTCATCGTTTTATCATCATATGTTTCAAGAGTTTCTGGGCTAAATGTTAGAATTTCATTAACTAAACGTCCAAGAGGTTCTGTATTTCTAACAAAAACAACAACTAATTTTGAATGTTTATTGTCTGGTATTAACTTAAAAGTAATTTCGGTAACAATACCCAAAGTCCCCTGTGAGCCCACAAGAAGTTTATTTAAATCAAAAATAAAGTCACTTTGAAAGGTTGCCGATGAAGAATTTTGAACGATGTGGGTCCCGCCTGTTGCTCCAGGAAGGGTTGAGCCGGAGAAATTTTTCATCGATAAACTTTTTACTACATTCCAAACATAATAACCAGCAGAATTTTTATGCACATTTGGTTTTGCTTGTTCTATTTCTTCTTTATTATCTTTTATCAAATTAAAAATCTTTTTATATACACCTCCTTCAAAATCATTTTGAGTAATTTTTTTATCTAATTCAATTCTATTTAATGGCTTAACGACATATTCATTACCATCAGCGAAAATAACTTTGGTTTCTAATATATAAT
>JBAWYA010000124.1:0-2401 GCA_037143815.1 bacterium
CAATTAGGAACTCATTTTGCACAGAGTTCTAATATAGTGCCATTTTTAGATATAATTGAAGGGTTGGCAACAAAAGTTGGCACAAAGGCTGAGGTTACTTCTGTAGATCCATTGGGAGACAATGCTGGATTGTCCGTTGGAATGAAGGCGTCAGGTAGTTTTAGTAGTGTTTATAAATTTATAACACTTTTAGAAAATTCTCCTTATGAGCTTGAATTTGTTTCTATGAATATTCAAAAAGGAATAGAGGCAGACGCAAAAGGGAATGTTTCTGAGGTGTGGAATGCAATTTTTAGGTTAAAGCTTTTAAGCTTTATGGAATAAATTAAAAAAATGAAAATAAAATTTTTTAAAAAAGAAAAAAGTTTCAAGAAAGAAAAAGAAAGTTTATGGTTAAATATAAATTTTTACTGGAAGTTAGCTGTATTGTTTATGTTTTTAGTAATTATTATTTCTTTTGCTTTTGGTTATTATTTTTTTATGCAAATGAGCAAAGAATCTGTTGCACTTCCCGTCATAAGTAGTGGGCAGACTGATACAGTAAAGAAAGAGAGGATTGATAAAGTATTAGAGTATTTTTCTACACGTGAAACAAAATCAGCTGTAATATTAAATTCTCCAGCGCCTGTCGTTGATCCTTCATTGTAATTTTAGTTCGTTTAAGGTGCCCTCGGTAGGAATCGGACCTACATTAAAAGGTTAGAAACCTTTCGTTCTATCCATTGAACTACGGGGGCCTTGTGCGCGGTGAGGGACTTGAACCCCCGACCTTCCCGGTGTAAACGGGTTGCTCTACCAACTGAGCTAACCGCGCAAAATCACGGACGCTTGTAATTGTAGAACATTTCGAATAAGATTTCAATATGATGAAAATAAAAGTCTTATATGAGGATTCAAATATTTTAGCCATAGACAAACCGTCGGGTATTTCTGTGCACGGAGATGGTAAGACAAAAGAGAAGACTATTACCGATTGGGTGTTAAAAAATTATCCAAAAATGAAAAATGTTGGTGAATCTATGGGAGAAATAAAACGTCCAGGGATTGTGCACAGGCTAGATCGTGAAACTTCTGGAGTAATGCTTTTAGCGAAGACTCAGAAAGCTTTTGATTTTTTGAAAAGTCAGTTTGTTAATAGAGAAATAAAAAAAACTTATTACGCTATAGTTTCAGGTTCGGTAAAAAATGATCGGGGGATAATAAATAAACCAATCGGCAGAAGTCCTAGAGATTTTCGTCGTTATCTTTCTGGTAGAGGAGCAAGAGGTGAAATGCGTGAAGCAATAACTGAATATAAAGTTTTAAAAAGGTTTGAAGCAAAGACAGAGAATGAACAATTTTTTTATGCGCGAGGGTCCCACCCCGTACTCGGGGAAGGGCGCAGTGCTAAAAAAAATGTTCATTCTCGGTCTGCCAAATTTACTTATCTTGAAGTAAAACCTAAAACTGGTCGGACACATCAGATACGTGTTCATATGAAATTCTTAAATCATCCGGTTGTAGGAGACACACTTTATAATCCAAGTGGACCCCTACCCAACCTCCCCCTTAAAAAGGGGGAGGAGAAAGGAGGGGGTCGAATGTTTCTCCATGCGAAATCTATAGAATTTAAGAATTTAAAAGGTGAGACTTTAAAGATAGAATCACCATTACCAAAAGAATTTACAAAAGTGTTAAAATAAAGTTATGGAAATGCAAACAAAAATATATTTGATTTCTAAAATTTTCTATGCTAAAGTGCTTTTACTATGTCAGAAAATAAAATAAGCAATATTAAATTTAGTCCAGTAGATATGGAGGCTCGAAAAGCTCTTAGTTTTAAGGCTGGGGACACTATAAATGTCTGGTCTAAAATTCTAGAAGAAAAAGTTGAAAAGAAAGGCGAAAAGAAGAAAGGAGATGCTAAAAAAGGTGAAGCAAATAAGTTTAGATTGCAGGCTTTTGAAGGTATAGTGCTTGGCAGAAAACATGGCACAGAAATAGGCGCTACTTTTACAGTTAGAAAGATAGCTTCTGGTGTTGGAGTTGAAAGAATATTTCCACTTTATTCTCCAATGATAGATAGAATTGAAGTAACTAAAAAAGCTCGTGCTCGCAGATCAAAACTTTATTACATACGTACAAAAGCAGTCAAAGATGTTCGCAGTAAAATGCGTTCCGTAACTAATCAAGAAGAGGCAGAGGAAACAGTAGAAGAAAAATCAGCAGAATAAAAAACAAAAAAATCCATTTCACAAAAATGGATTTTTTTGTTAGAGTTTAAGTATGCCCAGGTGGTGTAATTGGTAAACATGTATGCTTGAGGTGCATATGGCGTAAGCCGTGGGGGTTCAAGTCCCCCCCTGGGCACAAGTGAGGACAAGGTTCGGATTAAGAATTTGGAGCGATTTTGCAGAAGCCA
>JBAWYA010000125.1:0-2384 GCA_037143815.1 bacterium
CAATCCCTTATCAGTTAATTCATTTTTTATATTGAAATCTGTCCATTTTTTGTTTAAATCAATTTCTTTATGTGGAATATTTTTTAGAGAAGAAAAATCATATTCTTTATAATTTTTAGGAATAGGCATGCCCATTTCTCCCCATTTTTTTAATATAGAAAGTGGTGCAGTAATAATATCAACATGAAGGGCAAGGGATGCCATAAAATGATCCATCGTGCGAACACTTGCTGAAAGAATTTCTACATGTTCATCACCATTTTTATATGTTTTAATAATATTTTCAATCAATGACATGCCATTCTCTCCTTTGTCATCGAGCCTTCCAATGAACGGAGAAACAAAAACATCACCCTTCTTTGCCCCCCGTGTTGCAGAATAAACTGCAGCCGCTTGTTCTTCTGTAAAACATAGAGTCATGTTGACACGCATTCCATTTTTTATACTCCTCTCGGCTGATAGAAGGCCTGCTTTTGTAATTGGATATTTTATTTGTGCATTTGAAATCCATTCAAACATTTCCTTACCTTGCGTAAACATTTCTGATTCATTTGTATTTTCGTCTGAATACACTTCTATGGAAACAGAGCCATTGGGAATAAGTTTTGAAATTTCTACAATATTTTTTTTATAAAAATCAAAAATTTCTTCTTTGGTAAATTTATCTCCTTTTAGAAAACGTTCTTTGGCATATGGATTTTTTGCCACAAGAGTTGGATTAGTCGTTTGCCCATCAAGAAAACCCAAAATAGAAATTATTTCTCTTGTTTCAACTGGATCACAACTATCTAAAAATATTTTTGTTCTGAGTCCTTTTGGTTTCATAATATTTATTATTTTGATAATTTTATTTTTAAATTTTTTATCATATCAACAGATATTTGTTCTAAATCAAATTTATGTTGCCAACCCCAATCCTCTCTCGCACAGCTATCATCAATGGTTTTGGGCCATGAATCTGCTATCTTTTGTCTTTCGTCAGGGCTAAACGTGCATTTAAAATTATCAATGTGCTTGGATACATTTTCGGCAAGTTCTTTGGCAGAAAAACTAATTGCAGTTAAGTTGTAAGCTGTTCGTACTTTTATTTTTTCTTTATCTGCTTCCATCAATTTTATCGTTGCCTCTACCGCATCATCCATATACATCATTGGTAAAACCGTATTTTCATTTACAAAGCAATCATATTTACCTTTTTCTATTGCATCGTAATAAATTCCTACTGCATAATCTGTCGTTCCTCCACCTGGTGGAGTCTTCCAAGATATTATCCCAGGATATCTCAAACTTCTAACATCTAAGCCATATTTAATAAAATAATATTGACACAACAACTCTCCAGCAACTTTTGTGACTCCGTACATTGTAGTAGGTTCTAGTATGGTTTTTTGAGGTGTATCAAAAAGTGGTGTACTTGGTCCAAAGGCAGCGATAGAGCTAGGCCAAAACAATCTATCAATCTTATATTCTACTGCTAAGTCCAAAATATTTTTTAAGCTATTCATATTCACGTCCCAGGCAAGATTGGGATTTTTCTCCCCTACTGCTGATAAAACACCGACTAAATGATAGATTGTATTTACTTGATACTTTTCTATTAATGCTCTGATTTCTTCTTTGTTTCTAGCGTCAATACTCTCATATGGTCCAGTATTTTTGAATTCTTCGCTTGGTTCTTTGTCTTTAATGAAACCCACAGCAACAACATTTTCTTTTCCAAACTTTTCTCGGAGTGCAGGCACGAGTTCATACCCAATTTGTCCCATAGCTCCAGTTACTAATATCTTTTTTTGCATTTTATTTTTTATATATTAATTAAGAAAATAATTTTTGAATTTTTTCCCATGGCACTGCGACAAGTATCGTGCCAATAAACACAAAGACTAAACCAAGTATCGCTTGAAATGTTATTCCTTCAGCGAGAACTACTGTAGCTAAAATGGCGGTTAACACAATAGACAATTTATCAATCACAGTCACAGCTACTGTTGGGCCAGTTGCAAGTGCATGATAAAAAAAGATCCAAGAAAGTGCTCCTCCAATCCCTGACAAAATAACAAAAATCCATTGCTTAGACGAAAGTGAATTAAATGTAGTGATAGAAAGTTTCCCAAAAGAAAGAGCTGCTATTGTCACGATTAATGCCATTACAATACCACGAATTGCCGTTAAAAAATTTGGGTCAATTCCTTTTAGTCCAAGCTTCGCAAAAATTGTTCCTAGAGAGGCCATTACTGCCCCCAATAATGCATAAATGATATACATATTTTTATTTTAACATATTTTTTCTACTTTTTAAACGGTAGAATTTTATTGCAAATCTATGAGCTTCGTTATTGGCAAGTAAGATTAAATTCTTATATCTTTTTATTATTGTCTCATCC
>JBAWYA010000126.1:0-2352 GCA_037143815.1 bacterium
CTTTGCATATTCTTGGTTTTTTGGGGTTGTCTCTATCTCCTTAAAGAAATAAGGATAACCCCAAAAATCAAAGTAAAAAACAAAAAACTATCTTTACAAATACAATAACATATTTCTATTAAAAATCAAGTTTTTAATACAAAGAATAAATTTGTAGTATAATAAAAGTATGAAAAAAATATTAATTAAATTTATTTTTGCAATTATCATTATCGCAGTTCTCGTTATTGTAAGTGTAGGTATTTTTTATTTGTATTATCAGAAATCTCAACAGAAAATTCCTGTCGTGGTGCAACCGCCTGTTACAGATGGAGTTATAAATTCTGTAGTTTTTAATTGTGCAGAAAATAAAACTATTCAAGCAATATTTTTTAAGGACAGAGTAGAACTTACTTTAAATGATGGGAGAAATATGCTTCTTTCCCAAGCTATGTCTGCATCTGGCGCTCGTTATGCAAACAACAATGAATCATTTGTATTTTGGAATAAAGGAGATACGGCTTTTATAGATGAGGCAGGTCAAATTACTTTTAAAGATTGTGTTATTGCCAAGAATAACCCACCACCAGTAACGGGAATAGCGAATCCCGCATCAGTTAATTGTTCAAAGGTTGGGGGAACTTTAACAATAGAAAAACGAGGCGATGGTGGTGAGTATGGTTTATGTTATTTTGAGGACAATAGAGCTTGTGAAGAGTGGGCATTAATGCGAGGTGAATGTCCGATAGGTGGAAGGAAGACTACTGGATTTGATTCAATTGACCAGAAATACTGTGCTTGGTCTGGAGGAGATACCTTTGCTGTTCCAAATTCCATTTGTACTTTTAAAAATGGTTCTAAGTGTTCTACCCTAGATTTTTATAATGGCAAATGTTCTGTTTCCAATTAATTAGGATAAAAGTTTTATTTACCTAAATCTGCCATTTGGATAGGGCTTTGTATTTGAGGAGGAGTCATATCAATTTCTCCAAATTGCTTTTCGTATCCTTCAATCTGGCCACTTATCCATATGGCTATACTTTTCATAATTTGAGGTGTGACTGCAAAAGAGTCGAGGCTATTTCCTGAGGTAAGAGCAAAAGAAAAAATTTCTTTGCCATAAGCTCCAATAGCGCCATCACAGAATTTCTTTGGTATTTGGTTAAAATCTATTTTTGTTGGATCAATCATAATTTATATATCTAAATTAAACTTATAATTCTTGTATTATATCATAAAGAGAAATTTGAAAATTTATTCAGAATTAGATCGCAGATTAAATAGAGGAACTTAGTTAGAATTTTAGTGTTTGACAAATATATATTTTTAAGTATAATATAGTTAGGAAAAATTTTTTATGTTTAACTAAAACTTATTAATCATGGAAAAATGTTCATTGATTTTTGCGGAAGACGGGAAGTCTGTCCGTTTTCATTTTGAGGGTGGTGCAGAAAGTATGTTGATTTACTCAAAAACAGAAGCTCTCAACTGTGTAAGCTTTTATGCCGGTAAAAAGAAAATTTCCGAGGAAGAGTTTAACTCCTTGACCAAGGAAATAATGGAGGCCAAAAACTTACCCGTATCAGCTGAGGAGAGCCTTGATATCCAGCTGGATGAATTACTCCTCGCTGCTATTGCAGAAATGGGGAAAGTGGCAAAAGAAATTCGCCAGGGACTTGGTAAATTACCTGGGTCTATCTCCTTTTCACAGTATGAAAAAAAATTCGAAAAAGCGACCTTTGTCCCTTGTGAGTGTGGCCAGAAACATGGCAGAATTCATATCAAAGCAGGGAACAGCTTTTCTGTGGAGAGCGAAGAAGAGGGAACTGTTTTACTGGATTCCTTCTTTAAATCCGATACTGTCACTCAGGAAGAAAGAGATGAGGTTGGAAAACAGGTAAAAGAATTTTTCACTGCATCGTAGAAGAATCAGACAAAAATGTGTTGTGAGGTGGTTGTTAATTTAACAGCCACCTTTTTTACTTAATTATTTTTATCATTGTAGATTTATTTCCACTTAAATAACCGTGCAGGGTAGTGCCTGTTATGAGAACTGAGGGTAGTTGTAAAAGTAAAATATTAAATAGAAAAATATCAAATGGAAAATAAACTTTATTTAAAAGAGTTGAAAAACTAAGTGTATATAATAATATATAAATTAATTCTTTTTTAAAATTTACTTTATCTTTCCAAGTGGTCGCCAGTTGGAACCAGATTATAGAGAATATAAGAATTTTAAAAAATTTTGTAAAAAAAAGGAGTTTTGATTTCTCAAAACCCCTTAGCTTCTTCAAGGATTATTTTGTGATTATTTACATATAATCCATTTTTCATATACCAGTTAGGACCATCGCAATGTTCTTCGCAATTGCC
>JBAWYA010000127.1:0-2334 GCA_037143815.1 bacterium
CTTGTCAAAAGACATTATATAGTATAAGATATCAACATGTCAACCTTGTGGAGGACCGTCCTTCATAGTATTATATAAAAATGCAAAGACCACACATATTTTCCATAAACGAATATTACCATCTATATAATCGCGGAACCGACAAGCGACCAATTTTTCTAGATACCCATGATTATCACAGATTCATCATTCTCCTTTATCTTTGTAACACAACGGAGCCATTTGATATGCAGAAGGTCTTTCGTAACGATGGTGAAGGACCGTCCTTCACAGAAATATTTAAACTTGATCGAGATGAACCTATTGTTGCCATTGGTACGTGGGTATTAATGCCAAACCACTTTCACCTTTTAGTTAAAGAGATAACTGAAGGCGGAATTACAACATTCATGCGAAAAGTGAATACTGGATATTCAATGTATTTTAATAAAAAATATAAAAGAACTGGAAACCTTTTTCAAGGGAAATTTAAGTCAGAACATACTACTAATGATAATTATTTAAAATATCTTTTTTCATACATCCATCTTAATCCAATAAAACTAATTAAAGATGAAAATAATTGGAAAGAAATTGGAATCAAAAATTTAGATAATGCTAAAAAATTTTTATCTACATACGAGTATTCAAGTCTTCCTAGTTATCTAGAAACATACACCACTTATGATAAAATCGTTCAAAAAGATTTATTCCCAGAATATTTTCCTAGTTCAAAAAATATGTGGAGTGAAATATTGGAATGGATTAATTATAATAAAAACAAAGATTCTGTGGAGGACAGTCCTTCACAAAATTCATAAAAATGAAAAACAAACAACAAAATTATTCAAATAAGATACTTAGCATTTTAGGGCAAAAAACAGCTATTTCCCTACCTGAATTAACAAAGCAGATAAAGGAGGGAGAATGCCCAGAAAAGCCAGAATATGCCATTACACGCTCTTTAAAGGGGCTTAAGGAGTCTGGCCTAGTAGAACAAATATCATCTCCACAAAACGAATATGCAAGACTAACAAAAGAAGGTAGAAAAAAGATACATAGTTTAATGTTGGATAGTGAGACAACATTAGTAAATACGACTTGGGATGGATTTTGGAGAATCATTTTACTTGATCTTCCTGAAAATAGAAAAAATGAACGTGAGAGTTTACGTTATCTTTTAAAAAAAGCTGGTTTTGTTTGTCTAAAAAATTCTGCTTGGATATCCCCTTTCCCTTTTGAACATTTATTCACAAATATAAAAAAAGATCTGGGACTAACGACAGAAGTAATGATAATAGTCACAGAATTTGTAGATGAAGAGACTAAAAAATTCTTATTTGAAACTTTTGGGAAGTAAAAGTTGTGAATATAAACGCTATAGCGTATAGATTAACAACTCAAATTACCTAATCCTGCCGACCAAAAAAGTTAAGTAATTTCTAATAAACTTCTTGCTGATAACATTTTTCGCAATAAACTTTTTCTGGCCTGTCTGGCGTATAACACGTCTCAAATTCAACATTACAAGCTCCTTTGTGATTAAGATGATCTTTATCACACATACATTTTCTATGCCAAAGCTTTCTAGGAGAACGCAAATCAAACCTTCTTTTGTAACGACAATCCGGACATTTTCTCGGAAATGGTAAATTCTCTTTTCTATAAAACAAAAGTTCGTTTCTGGCTACATTGTAATTTCTTGAACAATTTACACAAGAGAAAATTTCACCTAAATATGATTCCGACACGTCTTCTATTCTATCTGGAATAGAAGCGCTGGAAATCGTCTCTTTACCAAAAGTCCCTGGGATATTGTCCTCCCAATTCCAACCTTTAGCTAAAACTTCTTCTTTGGTCATCGGCATATAAAAATTCGCTCGTGTTTCATTATAATAAACAGGCGCAATTTGCGGTGGAAAAAATTCTCCATATTCTCCTGTCTTTTTCATGTGCTCAATGATTTTTTCTTTAAGTTCTTGATATTTCTCTTTTGAATATTTTTTATTTAAAATCATATACTCACCTTTCTTAATAGAAACACAACCAAAAAGATTCTGACTATTCTGACAAGTATCACAATACGTCAAATTCATATTGTCATAACAGAGATGGCAAAATTGGCAGTTAGAAGTTCTGGTGCAAGCATGACATTCATAACAAAGTTCTGTATTAAATCCAAAATGATAGCAATCCATGCAATCTTTTATGTCAGTGGCTGAATAAATATATTTACTATTTTCTCCCTCATCAACATCAAAAGATTGAAACACATTCCTACAATCATAAATAGAAGATCCTACAGAATTAATATTTCTTTCACTTACAACATAACGATGTATTGCATCTTGTTTT
>JBAWYA010000128.1:0-2311 GCA_037143815.1 bacterium
GTTAAAGATGAAATTATTTCGATTTCTTTTCCTAATTTATTTTTAAATTTACTTTTTTCTTCAATTATGGTATCATTATAACAATCATTTTTCCAAAAAGGTTCTTCATACCTGTATGCTGGTTGATAGAAATATACTCCTGTCAGCCACTCATTTTGCAATTTTTCTTTTTGTGGTTCACTAATACTTGTAATTTGTTTCTGATTGTCATTTTTATTATCTGTAGATAAAACAAAGTCTGGTATTAGTTTTGTTAAATCGTCTTTTTTTACATCGCCTATTTTGTCTAAATATTCAATTTTATTTTCTTCATCATCAGTAAAAACCAAAGCAGAAAATCCTTTTTCTTTACCTGTTTGAAGATTTAAGCCACCAGAAACTTTATAGTAATTTCTTTTTAGTCCATCTTGTTTGCCAATATCATCAAATAAATTACTCCCCATTTCATAAAAACTATCAACAATTTGTGATTGTAAAATAGTTTTTCCTGATCCATTTTCTCCGACAAAAATAATAGGTTTTGGAATACCATCTGTATTGAATGGCATTTCGACAGATAATTCACTTATGGGACCTATATTATTTATTGCAATTTTTTTTAAGTACATAATTTTTAGAATAAAATGAATTTATAATTTTTGAAAATATTTTCTTGCTATATTTATTTCATCAACTCCCCGACCGAAACTCCGATCGCTTTTGCTATTTTCGCAATCGTGGCAAGCGTTGGATTCGTCTTTCCAGCTTCTATATTGCTTATAAAACCTTTATCCACTTCCAGTATACGGCTAATCTCGCCTTGAGATATATCCTTTGCCTGTCTAATGCGTTTTAGGTTTTTACCCAACCTTTCTGCTTCATTCATAATTCGGAGTATACTCCTTAGTTGTGCTTTACACCATCCGTTGTGGTATAATACAACTATGTCTAATTACTTTCTTTATGCTCGAAAAAGTACCGATGTTGAGGACAAACAAATCCTCTCTATTGAATCGCAACTTGCTGAATTGCGAGAACTGGCAAAGCGTGAGAATCTAAATATCGCTGATGAATTTATAGAAAAACGATCCGCAAAAATTCCCGGCAGACCAATATTTAATGAAATGATCTCAAGAATTCAAAAAGGTGAAGCACAAGGTATTGTTTGCTGGAAAATTGATCGCTTATCGCGCAACCCCGTTGATAGTGGAAAAATTCAATGGCTTTTACAACAAGGAATCATTCAACATATTCAAACTCACAGCCAAAGCCATTATCCGAACGATAATGTTTTAATGATGTCTGTTGAACTAGGAATGGCGAATGAATATGTTCGGCAATTGAGCGAAAATACAGCTCGCGGACTTCGGCAAAAAGCCCGAAATGGAGATTTTCCCGGACTCGCTCCCCTTGGTTACATAAATAACCCTGCTACAAAGAAAATTTTAGTCCATCACAAAAATGCAAAAATTATTAGAAAACTTTTTGAAACTTACGCAACTGGAAACTCAACTGTAGAAAAACTCACTGAGATTTTAGAAAAATCGGGAATAAAATCAAAAAATAATCGGCGAGTTAATATATCCCGAATCACTTTTATTCTCGGAAATCCCATGTATTACGGACATTTTCGCTATGACGGAGAAATTTATGAGGGCAAACATGAGCCAATAATTACTAAAGAACTTTTTGATAAAGTTAATACACTTTTGCACAGGAATGGACGTAAACCAAAACAAGGGAATGATCCGCGACCGCTTTGTGAACTTATGTCTTGTGGGACATGTAGCATGAGTATTACCGGAGAAAAGAAAAAGAAAAAACTTGCAAACGGCACCATTAAGCGCTATGTCTATTATCATTGCACTAAAAAATCTAAAACGCAGAAATGTTTTGAACTTGGTATAAGAGAAGAAGAATTAGATAATCAGTTATCTTCTCTACTCACGCAATACACGATGCCCAAAGAATGGGCAGAAATGTTGAGCAAGAAATTAGATCTCGAAGAAAAACAATCCGCAACTTCAATCCAAAAAGAAATTCAGGAGTTAAAAAGTGAACTAGAAGATATTTCTCAAAACCTCTCTCGACTTACCGATGTCTACGTAGCCCAAGACATCGAGCGAGACGACTACCTTGAAAGGCGTCGCTCGTTTATGTCTAGCAAGAAGTCGCTAGAGGAGAAAATCATGCAAATTTCAAAGACACCCACAATGTGGATCGAACCAACGCGAGAATGGATAAAAGAGGCTCAAACACTGGATGAAATATCTAAAACAGCCGACCTCCCCTCCAAAAAACTCTCCCTCCAAAAAATCTTCGGCTCGAACCT
>JBAWYA010000129.1:0-2305 GCA_037143815.1 bacterium
CATTTTGTCCTCCAAGTGTCTTTATCGTCGGGTTTTTCACTCCAATGTCCTAGTTTTAAAAAAACCATAGTTTTAAAAAATGGAACAGTTATTTTATTAGAAATTTTTTCGGCTGTGTTCTTGAAGAGAAGTTCCATCAAATCAAAAAATGGTTCATCTATCCATCCCAAGACTACTGATAAATATGCTACCCAATGTATTTCTTGCGCTGGTTCACAATCTTTACAATATTTCATGATCTTTTTTTAAAAAAAATTTCCACTCTCTATTAAATAAAAACTTACAAATTTGGAAAATGCTATAAGTGATGAAAAAGGCCGCAAAAACATCTATAGAATAATGTATGTGTCCTAAAAGGACAACTATTGCAAAGAGAATAGAAAAACCGAGGAAAACAGCTCTTAGGCTTTTTTGTTCCCAAAACATCAGTGCAAAAAGGAATGGCAGTCCAGTGTGTCCAGAAAAGAAAAGATCATTTCCTGTGAAGATGCCATTGAATACTGGCAAATTAAAGAAGGATGATTCTATAAATATATGAGTTGGGAATGCGCTGATGTGTGTAAGAATAACAAAAAGAGATCTTATCAAAGTAAAAAGAGCAATACCCTTCATCACAAATGGTACGCAATTAATTCTTGTGATTCCTACAAAGATTGCCGTGAAAAGTAATGTAAATGTTCCATATACAAAAATTCCTCCTACATCATATGCTCTTATGTTGCTGAGTATTAGATCGGTTACTGGTGCATCTGGTAAATTGCTTAAGTATCCACTGACAAAGAATTGCACGACGAGGCTCGTGGCTAAAAGGACCATTCCACCCAAAAAAGATAATAGGAAATTTTTATCTGCGAAATAAGTCTTATAAGATTGCATGGTTGTATTCTAGCAGACTTTTTTAAAAAAATATAGAAAAGATTTTACCATCCATTATTTAATTTTTTTTAGTACAGAGTGATAGGTTTTTTCTAGTAGGTCTATGCTTTTGTGTATATCATATTGTTTAACTTTGTTAAAACTTACTTCACTAAAATTTTTACGCAAGTTTGTGTCTGTGGTTAGTTTTAAAATTTGTTGTGCTAGATCTATATGATCTTGTGTTTTAAATAGAAATCCATTGCCATCTACAAAGTAACGAGATGCACTCATCTGGGCATCAGAAACGATAATTGGCTTTCCACAAGCCATTGCTTCCAAGACAACCATACCTTCCAATTCTGCAAGTGATGGCAATATAAAAATATCACTTGCATTATAAGCATGTATTTTGTCTTCTTCACTGACTAATCCTAGGAATGTGATATGTCCACTGACTTTTAAATTATTTGTTAGTTTTTCTAATTTTTTTCTCAAGTGTCCAGCCCCAATTATCATCAAATGTATGTCTTTGTGTTTTTTGATAATTTCAGGTATTGCTTTTATTAAAGTATCGATAGATTTTTCTGGGAATAAGCGTCCGACAAATAATAATTTAATTTTGTCGCTAGGAATACTGAATCTTTCATGAAAGTCACCAATCTCTCTAGGTTGAAATTCCTCTAAATTTATTCCATTACTTATCACAATTGATGATGTATTTTTTTTATCCAATTTTTTTAACAAAGATTGCGCCATTTCTGTCGGATATATTAATGATTCTGCTTTACTATAAAGCCAAATTAAATATTTATTCCAGAGATTGTCTAATGTGGGGCGGATGATTGTCGGCATATCCATAAATAAATTTTCTGGTTGAGAGTGAGAATGTGCCACTATTTTTATATTTAGAGCTCGTGCAGCTTTTATGGCGACGATAGCTCCAGACATCGGTAAGATTATGTGTACCACATTTATTTTTTCTTCTTGGAAAACTTTTTTTAATTCTTTGATTGTCGGGAAAGCTAAATTCCAGCCATTGCTTTTAGGAATGGGGAGACTGCGATAACGATATGTTTTTATGCCATTATGATAACTGTCTTCTTTGTGTTCTTTTGATTTTGCACCGATAAATATGACGTGATGTCCACGTTCTTTTAATAATTTACCGAATCGTAAAGTCGAAACGACCACACCAGATTTATTACTGCCGATAGGGTCGCAAATCATAGCGATATTTAATTTTTGGTTTAAAAACTCACTCATATAATATAGAGCTATTATAGGGTATTTTTGTATTTTATAAGGTACGTAACCTGTTCATAACCTTTGCATCACTTTGTTAATAAATTGACTTGGCGTTTTTAAATTTAAACCAAGATGTAAACGTTCGTGATTGTAGTATCTCAAATACTTCTCTAAAGCGCAATTAATTGTTTCAACATTAGTT
>JBAWYA010000130.1:0-2303 GCA_037143815.1 bacterium
TATCAAAACCTGATCCATATATAGATACAGATGACCCAGCAGTAGCGGAAGTTGGTGAAATTGATGTTATTGTTGGTCGAATTTGTGGCGTATTAACAACAGAACACCCTCCTACAGGACATGAAGGTAAAGCAGCTGTTATCAACAGGCTACTAGGGTTGCTCATTGTTACTCCATCATTACTGACCATCATTTGATATTGAAATTGAGATGCTGTAGGACTTGATGGATTTTGAGCAATGACAAATGTTAAAGATTGACCAGAAGAAGAAACAGAACTTGGAATAGTCTTATAAGCGTTACGATAAGTTGCATCAGAAAAATAAATTGCCGTAGAACTATTAAAACCAGAACCTTGTATTGTTCCTACAGTTACACCATCATTAGGAATACTGGGAGGGGTCGACAAACTAATAGTTGGAGCAACGGGAAGATTGCCTGAGGAATCAGTAAAGGTAAAATAACGATCACTAAAATCTACAGATTTAACACCACTCATTCCTTTCTGGTTATCTTCAGTTACAGCTACAGGCCAAGAAACTTCCAAACCTATTTTATATTGCCCTGGGGAGAGATATTCAGGAATTATTCCAGATATGGTTGATATAGTTCCAATCGGTGAAGCTGTATTCCATGAGAAAGATTGATTTGTGTTTAAGTTTATACCAGTTGCTATTTGACCAACGATACCATTGCCATTAATAAGATTTATATCCATTGTAGAATTCGAAGGAACATATTGAGTTGTCCATTGAATTGTTACAACTTGCCCTTGTTTAATAGTTTGCCCACCGTTTGGAGCAATCACTACAATAGATGGTTGATTTTTTGGTTGAGGAACACACTTTAGATCACTCCATGTTTGCCCAACAGGACAAGAACCTCCTCGATCTCCTGTCGTATTAGAATTAGAATTAGAATTAGAATTAGAATTGCTATCACTATTTGTAATTATATTGTCATCTTGAAAATCTTTTACAGCTCGAGCTGATATTTTTCCATATTTACCATCAATTTTCCCAAAGTAATAACCTTGATCTTTTAGAAATTGTTGAAGAGATTTAACATCGTCACCTTTTACTCCAACAGTAAAAGTATTTTTAAATAAAGAATTAAACTGGTTCATAGTTAAAGGACCAGCAGAACTAAATTGCTGTGAAACACCAGTACAAGACTGACCAGTCACAGAATTAAATAAATCACCAGAAGCACATACTATAATTTTAGAAACAGTGCCACAACTCTCACCAGTATTTGTGTTAAACAATTCGCCAGAAGCACAATTTGATGCACTTGCAGACTGAGCATTAAAACCTAATAAAATAAAAGACAAAACAAAAATAGACAAAAACAAAGTATATTTTTTCATATACTTTTAATTATACCCCCCCCGTAAGGCTTTGTCAAGGGCAAAAAGTTAATAACTTTATCTACTTACTATTTCAACTAAACTTCCACGCTTGCCGGTTATTGCTCCTTTTACAAGCATAATATTATTTTCTTTATCTATGGAAATAACTTTTAAATTCTTTTGTGTGATACGATCACCACCCATTCTACCTGCCATTCTCATACCCTTTGGAACGTGAGTTCGAAGTCCTCCTCCGATACTTCCAGGCTCTCTTTCGGAGTGTTTTTGACCGTGAGTGCGTGGACCACCATGGAAACCATGACGCTTCACAACACCTTGGAAACCTTTACCTTTTGACACACTTGTAACTTGAAGACTGTCATTTGGAGAGAAAACTGAAACATCAATAACATCACCTTCTTTAGCATCTGTCTTGTCTGTAGGTTTAAGTCTGAATTCTTTAAGAGTTTTATAGAAAGCACCTTTCATAGCTCCAGCGCTAGACTTGCTAACTCGTTCTTTTTTCTGTACTCCGAAACCTACTTGAACAGAATTATAACCATCTTTTTCCTTAGAAAATATTCTGGTTACAGTGATTGGTCCAGCAGAAAGTATCGTCACAGGAATAACCACACCTTCGGGGGAAAAATATTCTGCCATATTCTGTTTTGTTGCTAAAATGAATTTCATATAATTTATGTGGCGTTAAGCTCGTAGTTTTACATCATTTTTACGTCAATATCTACTCCGGAAGGAAGCGACAAATTAGTAAGGGCCTCAATGGTCTTTGCATTTGGATTTATAATATCAATCAATCTTTTATGTACACGAATTTCGAATTGCTCACGTGTGTTTTTGTAAATAAAAGGAGAACGATTGACTGTGTATTTTTTTATCTCAGTAGGCAACGGAACAGGACCTACGATATTCGCATCATGACGCATTGCAGTAT
>JBAWYA010000131.1:0-2288 GCA_037143815.1 bacterium
TCAGTGATGACAAATCTTAAGGTGTGAGATCCAGCTGTTAGTGAAGTGTAGTTTAGAAGAACTTTTTCTTCTCCGGCAGAAGATTGACCGGCGAGACCACCTGACTTAGTGTAAACATTATTACCATCTAGAGTTACTTTTAGTTTTTCGGTGTTGGTGGTGTTGTTGAGTTGAACATACGCGTATTGTTTTGATCTGACTTCTGGATCAGCCATGTATACGTCTAAGGTGGGATCACCTCCTGAATAGTTGACGATTAGTTGAGGCCAGTAGGATGTACTGTTTCCTGAAGAAGCGCTGTATGCATACTTGTTGTTGGTAGATCCGTTTCTTTTTAGTCTAAGTCCTAAATAATCAAAGTAATTATAGTCTGGACGGTCTATATAGCTTTGAACTAAAGTTTTAATGTCTGGTAGACTTCCTGCGTCATACCTTTGATTCGCAGTCCAGGCTCCAATGGTGCCGCTAACGCTTCCTGTTACGTCTCTAAGTATGGGGTTGCTGGCTCCTGCTCCAAAAGCAGAAGAATTTGTTTCGTCTAAGAGGCTGAATACTACTGCAGAGTTTTTACTGAGATCGTAAGAAGATGGATCACCGTTATCGTTACCTACCAGAGAAAGATATGCGCTGTTAATAGTTGCATTTTTAGGAATATTTACTTTGAAACGAAAGAAGTTGTATCGGTCTTCGCTTGTTGAATAGGGTGTATATAATATTAAATTAACACCAAAACTTTGAGATAAAATGTTTCCGGAATCTGTATCGTCTTGTGAATAAGCGATATTTACCGTAGCTCTTAATCCAGAACCGTTCATTTCATTTATTGCTACATTTGATCCAATTCCTGCTCCTTCTGCTACCAATTGTGTCTTTGCTGAATCTTTATATAGTCTCAAGGTCTTTGCTCCACTAACATCGAGAAGATTCCAATAAAGCTTACCATCGTCGGTATTACTAGCATTTACACCATATAGATTCCATGCGGTTAATTGTGCGGAGGCATCTCCGGCTTCTGAGAATCCACTGTTACCACTATCTGCTGAGCTAAATAAAGTGTATGTTTTAGTTCCAGCTAAAGCAGTGTTTGCAAAACCAAAAAAGATACCGAGAGTAAAAAATAATATGATTATAAAATATTTATTTGTTGAAAATGTTTTGTTCATAAGAAGTCATTAATATAATTTATCTTATTATCATAGCATATCGCCCGCCCCCCCCCATTACTACAAGTTGCCATTTTTCTCAAAAGATATAATTTTCCCATCATCCATATGGACCACACGTTCAGCGAATTTACTGTATTCAACTTCATGAGTTACCATTATTATAGTCTGCCCATCATCATGTAATTTTTTGAATATATCCATAATAATACGAGAAGATTCATTATCTAAATTTGCAGTTGGTTCATCGGCAAAAAGAATTTTTGGATCATGAGCTATGGCACGTGCAATACTTACTCTTTGTTGTTCCCCTCCAGAAAGTTTACTAGGTAAATTATTCAATCTTTGTCCAAGACCAACTTTAGTCAAATGCTCAGCTGCTTTTTTATAAGCTTCTTTTTCAGAAATACTTTGCATTAAAAGTGGTAGAGCCACATTTTCTAAGGCTGTCATTTCTGGAAGAAGAGCATAATCTTGAAAAACATATCCCAAACCAGAAAGACGAAAACTAGTTTTTTCATTTGCTGTCAAAGATAAAACATCTTTTCCGTCTATTAAAATTTTTCCACTTGTTGGTTCATCGAGCAAACTCATTTGATAAAGAAGAGTACTTTTACCAGCACCAGAACGACCCATAATAGCGACAAACTCTCCACTTTTAACTATAAAATCTATTCCTCTCAAAACTTCTGTTGTGGTATCTCCATCTTTGAATGATTTTTTTAAATTTTGTATTTCAATCATAAAATTAATTTCTACCTAAAATAGAATCTAATGTATTTTTACGAACGACCAAACGAGCAGGAATAAAACCAGCAATAATTGTTGTTATCATGAGTAAACTTATTCTAAATATCGTTCCACTAATAGGAGCAACGAGTATTCCATCACTAAAAGGAAAATCAATAGGATGAGCCATCATAAATGGTTGTAAAAATACATAAAGTACAATCACTCCAACAAAAGAACCACAAAAAGCATAAAAAAATGATTGTAAAATATATGATATTTCAATTGCGCCCTCATTGATACCTATTCCTTTCAAAATACCAATAAACTTTCTGCGAGTAATCGCATTAATAAAAATCACAATAAAAATTGTAATAGAAGCAACAACTAGCCCAA
>JBAWYA010000132.1:0-2281 GCA_037143815.1 bacterium
GTTTTGCTCCTTTTAATCTAACTGATGGGATACTAGAAGTGGGAGTTATCGATCCTGATAATATTCAAGCCATGGATGCACTTCAGTTTATTTCTGCGAAGTTGAATATTCCTTTTAAGATTTTTTTGATTTCAAAAAAAGATTACAAAGAAATATTAGAAGGTTATAAGGGGCTGACAACTCAAGTAGACGATGCTATCGATGAGTTTAATAATGATGAAACAGAAGAATTGAAAAATACAGGTTCAACAGATAAAAATTCAGAAAAGAAAAAGGAAACAGAAGAAGAAAAAATAGTAGAAGATGCTCCAGTTATAAAGATTGTTTCTGTAGTATTGCACAATGCTATTGAAGGTAATGCTTCAGATATTCACATTGAACATACGGGAGAAAAGGTAAAAGTTCGTTATCGTGTTGACGGGACTCTTTATACGTCGATTACTCTACCGGTAAATATTTATAATGGTGTGGTTGCTCGTATAAAAATTCTTTCGAAATTACGTTTAGATGAAAAGAGAAAACCACAAGACGGATCTTTCTCCACGAATATGGAAGGAAGAAAGATAGATTTTCGTGTATCGACTATGCCTTCTTATTACGGTGAAAAAGTGGTTATGAGAGTACTTAATTCAGAAAAGGGGGTTAAGCCACTTGATCAACTTGGTTTGTCAAAAAGAAACTTAGGGTTAATCAAAGATGCAATTCAAAGGCCATATGGACTTATCTTAATTACAGGACCGACTGGTTCTGGAAAATCCACGACTCTATACTCATTGATGAACGAGCTTGATAAAGAAAAAAGCAACATTGTTTCGCTAGAAGATCCGATTGAATATCACATGCCTGACATCAACCAATCTCAAATGATGCCAGAGATTGGTTATGATTTTGCCACAGGATTGCGTTCAATATTTCGTCAGGACCCTGTTATTATAATGGTTGGAGAAATCCGTGATAAAGAAACAGCTCAGCTTGCGATTCAGGCAGCTTTGACAGGGCACCTTGTTTTTTCGACACTCCACACAAACAATGCAATTGGGGCAATCCCAAGACTTATAGACATGGGAGTTGATCCATACCTTATTGCACCTACCCTAGTTCTTTCGGTTGCACAACGTTTGGCCAAGATGACTTTTCCTGCTTCAAGAAAGCTTGTACCTATGGACCAAAGTATAAAAATGCAAATTGAAAAAGAATTGGTGGATTTACCAGAAGAGTATAGAAAAGAAATTGAAATAAAAGATGAGATGTATGACACTGTTCCGGTTTCAGAGTGTCCTACTGGGACACGTGGACGTACTGCTGTTTGTGAAATGTTTAAAGTAGATAAAAAAATGCAAGAAGTGATACTTAAAAGTCCGACTAGTTCTGCAATTTATGAATTGGCAAGAAAAGGTGGTATGCTTACTATGAGAGAAGATGCAATGTTGAAAGCGATAGATGGTATTATACCTTTTAGAGAAGTGTATAATTTTATGGAAGAGGGGGAGTAGTAGTATTGCACTTAAATCAACTTTGTTTATTATTTTTTTGTACTATAATTAGTAGAGAAACATATGGAAGGAGAAAAAAAGAAAATTTTAATAGTTGATGATGATGGCTTTCTTTTAGATATGTATGCTTTTAAATTTAGTCAAAATAACTTTGATGTTTATACTGCAAATAGTGGCTCAAAAGCAATCGAAAAATTAAAAGAAGGATTGAAACCAGATATCATTTTGATGGATATAATTATGCCTGAGATGGATGGATTTGAAATGTTTAAAAAAATCAATGATGAAAAGTTATCTCCTGATTCTATTAAAATAATTCTTTCTAATAAAGGCCAACAAGAGGATATCGATCGCGGAATAGCCCTTGGTGCCTCAGGTTATATCATAAAAGTGAGTTCTACTCCGGTTGAAGTCATAGAAAAAGTAATAGAAATCTTATCAAATAAAAAAACATTAATTAAAAATCAATAAAATGATAGATCCCAAAAAAGAAATCGAAGAATTAATATTAACGGCAATCCGTGAAGGTGGGTCAGATTTACATTTGGGAGCGGGGAGAGTACCGGCCATTCGAGTATCGGGTGAATTAATTTTTCTTGTTAAGCGAAGTGTTTTGTCAAAAGAGGACATGGTTGCTATTTTGGGTGAAATTTTAGATAAAAAGAAGTTTGACACATTCATGGAAGCACAAGAGATGGATTTTTCTTATGATTTCCGTGGAGAGTCACGACTTAGAGGAAATGTCTTTTTTCAAAAGGGTCTTATAAATATTGTTTTTAGATTAGTGC
>JBAWYA010000133.1:0-2211 GCA_037143815.1 bacterium
TTATCCACGCCGCCAGCGTTCATCCTGAGCTAGGATCAAACTCTAACTAAAAGTTGTTAGAACGAAACAAAACAAAAAACAGCATTGTTTTTGTATTTTATATTGATCTCTGTGCTCAAAAAATTATTGTAAAAACAAACTAAATTACTTGCACTTCGTCCTGCTCCTAAGCAGGACTAGTTCTCAAACTATGGAATTTTCAAAGTCAGAATATATTGGAATTTCTATCTGTTTCAATTTATTCACTGAAACAAAAACGCCATATCCAAAATGGACTAGACGCTTGGAAGAGTATATAGGAAGTAATATCCAATGTCAAGTGGAAATTAAACAAAAAATACCCTTTATTTACAACCTAAAATAAAAGAACCCCTGCGCAAAATGCAGGGGTAAAATATTATTTAGCTTTTCTTTTAAAAGCCACAATGATCTCGTCCGGATCAAGTGGAGATTTGTATTGAATATCTCCGTACTCAAAATTATGCCTATCGTAAACAAGCAGGTATGGAACGACATGCCCAAAGTGTGGTCGAAAATAAAGATTCGATACATGATCGTACCCTAAAAGCCAAACGGGATAAGGCGGCAATACAATTTTTTTTCCCTCTTTAATGATAAGGTTTCGTGCTAACACGAGCCCAAAAACATTTGGCAAAAAAAAAGCCAGCGGCTTTCACTGCTTCAATTACTTCATGGGAGTGTGCATGGCCTCCCTTCTTTACCTTCGGGGTAAAGAAGATTATCTCATCTCCATTCTCAGGGACAAAAGAAGGTTCTATGTTCACAGTTTCTGTTCCCCATTTTTTCATTGCGAACATTTTTAAAGAAAAAAAGCCCGGTACGGACTCTAAAACATAACTGGCAAATACCTCAAGTCTGTTCATTTTTTAAAATTTAAAGGGTTTATGGAACTGATTTTTTATTATTAAAGCAAATATTTATCTTTTAGTCAATAGCTAAAACAAAAACACCGTATTGCTACAGTGTTTTTATTTAATGAACATAAACCATTTATTGTGTAATTTGAGTTTGAGCCATAACCTTTTTCACAGCCAATAGTGGGACAAACATAACTAGTAAATAGCTTATCCAATAAGATACCGAGCTAAATATATTTGGCGCAAACATCCTGGAAATTAAGAAATCCAAGACAATACCCACAACGACAAAAACCAAACCATATTCCATTGCTTCCATATAACTTTTTGGAGTAATGTTTTTTGCACAAAAATATACCGCTATCAAACTAAAGAGAGTTACGATTATATCAAAAATAATATTCTGTGGCATTTTGTATCCCAAAAGAATACATACGACTATAAACATAACCGCCCAAACAAGAGCACCAAACCCTATTCCTTTTTTCCAATTCATAATTTTTTACGAACTGTTAAATTTATAATAAGGACCTTTAAATAAATTAAAAAATTATTTCTCACTAATACTGTATCTATCTAGTATTGCTTCAAACATAAATGGCACGACTATGGTCGCGTCAGATTCGATCACAAACATTGGAGTGTGTTTGGTAAGTTTATCCCAAGTAATTTTTTCGTTCGGTGTTGCTCCAGAATATGATCCATAAGAAGTTGTCGAATCTGAAATCTGGCAGAAATATCCCCAAGGACGAACCTTTTTCTTTAAGTCATATTTAATAGAGGGTACTACGCATATTGGGAAATCCCCTGATATGCCACCACCAATTTGGAAAAATCCTAAACCTGGGCCATCTTTTGCAAGCTCCACGTATCGGTCATATAAGTACATCATATATTCAACCCCAGTTTTCATAATTATTGGGTTTACTTCCCCCGACTTACAATACCCAGCAAAAATATTCCCCAATGTCGAATCTTCCCATCCTGGCACAACTATTGGTAAATTCTTTTTCGCTGCTTCGAGCAACCAACAAGCTTCTGGGTCTCCTTCGTATTTATCTTTTAATTCATCAGAAAGTAAAATTTGATAAAAATATTCATGCGGAAAATATCTTTCTCCTTTTTCTTCTGCTTCTTTCCACCTCTTCAGTATAATAGGTTCGACAACACGAAAAGCTTCTTCCTCTGGAATAGAAGTGTCAGTCACTCGACGTTCACCGCGATTTAAAATATCTTCATCGTCTTGTTTGGTAAAATATCGATAGTCTGGATAATCTTTATAGCTATTATGTGCAACTAATCTGAATACCGATTCTTCTAAGTTGGCACCTGT
>JBAWYA010000134.1:0-2191 GCA_037143815.1 bacterium
GTTACAAGTGCGACAGCAATGGATGTGTAGCTGATCATTGTATGACGCGATTAATCCGCACTTTTTACAAACATATACTTGATATTTATCTGATGCGTCATACATTCTTCCTCTAGTAAATTTTGACGCCCCGTGTGATACCATCGCATCTTTTTCCATCTCACCAAATCTTAACCCACCATCTCTACTACGTCCTTCTGCTGGCTGTCTGGTTAGATTTACCATTGGACCAATAGATCTGCTATGTTGCTTATCATTAACCATATGCTTCAATCTCTGATAAAATACAGGCCCCATAAATACATCACATTCGATTTGTTCGCCAGTTAATCCATTATACATCAATTCGTTTCCGCGAGATTCATAACCCAATTCTAATAATTTTTTAGAAATTTCATCAACTGTTAATTCGCCAAAACTAGTTCCATCGCCAAATAATCCAAGCTCAACTAATACTTTTCCTAAAAGTGTTTCCTTTAGCTGACCAATGGTCATACGAGATGGAATTGCGTGAGGGTTAATGATAATATCTGGTCTAATTCCGTCTTTGGTAAAAGGCATATCTTCTTCGGGAATGATGTTACCGACTGTGCCTTTTTGGCCATGGCGTGAACTAAACTTATCACCAATCACAGGCTTTCTTAGAGAACGCAATCTAACTTTAGCGAAACTATATCCGTCCCCGTTTCTATCAATATAGTTCTTGTCAATATATGTTTCTTCAACCGTTTTATATTGTCTACTGCCATCTTCATATTTAATAACCTTAGTATGATCGTTTCTATTTTCCTTTATAGGCGTTATCTTTGAAATAATTATATCACGATTTTCAATCAATGTGTTTTCAGGAACAAGTCCTTTTGAATTTACCTTGTTGTAATTACCAAACTTCATTCCTTTTGTTTTAGCTGGGTCTGGCTTACATCTAATTTCTTCATCTCCGTTAATTTTTTGTTTATCTTCGTCTTTTTCGGTATGAGAAATGGTAATCTGTAATAAGCCTCTGTCAATGGATCCTTTATTTACAAGCAACGAATCTTCCTGATTATAGCCCGTATGTGTCATAATTGCGACATTAATATTACATCCTGATGGATTTTCATGTAACTTGATTATATTCATAACGCGAGTATCGACTAATGGTCTTGTAGGGTAACTCAGAACATACGCGGTTTTATCCATTCGTTCGTTGAAGTTTGTAGCATACACACCCATTGCTTGCTTCGCTTGAGCGCATTGGTACGTGTTGCGAGGCGATTGGTTGTGATCCGGATAAGGAATACAAGACGCAACTACTCCGAAAATGGTTGACGGATGAATTTCACAATGCGTAAATCTATAAATATGCGAACCATCATTTGTTTCGGTAATCGTCTTTGGTTTAGTGGCTATCATACTAAAACTTTGCTCTTCCGGGTCAACATATTCGATAATAGATTCATCTAATTTACAGGTTGTTAACAAATCGTCCCACGACAGTTGATTATCTTTTAAATCGTCCATAATTTTTTTAGTAATTAAGATATTATTGTCTTTTACTCTTAGCAAGGGTCTAGTAATTCTTCCACTATCATTACACATTCGGATTTCTTGTAATCTATAATCAAACACGATAGATGTGTAAATATTAATAATTCCCTTGCATTTCATTTCCTTAAGAGTATTATACAAATTTACCGGATCTTCGGAAATTCCAATCCAAGCACCATTTATAAATATCTTTACTTTATCATACATCTCAATTGGTTTCAAACTTTCTAAACTAATAATATAAGGTTGAACGTATTCGTATAATGAAGTGCTGTTTGAATGAATCGTAATATGAGCCATGTAACTCATATTTTTAACAATACCAACGGAACTTCCTTCAGGAGTATTATGCACAGACAAACCATCTTTCAAGCAAAATCTTCCGCGCTTATCGTGAAGTTGCCATCCAACATAAGGGCCCATTCCTGCCTCTACCAAATTAAATTTACTAGACATAAAAGACTTACTTCTTGCTAATTGAGTTTTATCTTCTACAAACATTAATTTTTTTCGAGGAAGAAGGGTTGGAATTTCGTGAATATTACAACCTGTAATGGTTAATTCTTTATATGTGCTGAACTTTTTATTTCCACTTTTTTCATCAGTCCACTGACTTTTTCCTTCTTTTATTCCACAGGAAAACCCAAGCGACATTGCCAAA
>JBAWYA010000135.1:0-2137 GCA_037143815.1 bacterium
CATAATAATCCATGAATGGTTCATCAGGAAGGTCTTTAATTTCAAAACCATGTCTAACAAAAAGAAGATAATTAATATAATCCATCCAAGTTTCAAACGACATTTTTTACTCACTATGTTCTCGCGTTGCTCGTGAAGCTCGCCTTTTTACTAGTACTTTAATATAAATGTAAATAAATTTTAGACATGTTTTTATTTTAAAAGTTTTTTTATTTATATTCATAATTGGCTTTGCCTGGGAGTTTTTTGAAGTAATTTTTAATAATTATATTGCAGGAAATACTTTTAATCTTTTGGATACATTGTCGGATTTATTGTTTGATTTAGCTGGAGGAGGATTTTCTATAATTTATTTCTTAAAGAGAATTATGATAAAAAAGAATATTGAGATATAATTGGGGAATGACAAGTCTAGTTAAGATAACATTTTGTGGTGGAACGGGCTCTGTAACGGGCGCGAATTTTTTATTGGAAGCGGATGGTAAAAAAATATTAGTTGATTGTGGTCTTACACAAGGGACAAAATTGGCTGATGATATAAATTGGGATTCTTTTCCTTACAATCCAAAAGAAATAGATATTCTTTTTATTACTCATGCTCACGTAGACCACTTGGGTAGGGTTCCTAAATTAATTAGTGAAGGATTTCGTGGAAAAATTTATTCTACATTACCTACCAAGGCTCTTGCACAGCCAATGCTCGATGATACTGCAGGCATACTTTCAAAAAATAGAGATTATGATTTGAGGGATATGTATTCCCCAGAAAATATAAAATTAGCTATATCTCTATGACAGGGATACAATTATCACGAGACTCTGAAGATAAGTGAGAAATTAGAAGTTTCTTTTCTTAATGCAGGGCATATCCTAGGGTCAGCAATGGTGCAATTTATTTTAAATAAAAAGAAAATTCTTTTCACGGGAGATCTAGGCAATAGTCCATCGATGTTGCTTCCTGATACAGAAATAGTGAATGACATTGATTATTTAGTTATGGAAAGTACCTATGGAGACAGAAATCATGAATCAAGAGATGATCGTAGAAAAAATTTAGAAAGAGCTATTGAAGATAATTATAAAAGAAAGGGAACTTTAATAATTCCTACCTTTCTCTTGAAAGATCACAAGAAATTCCTTTTGAGTTGAATGAATTAATAGAAAATTAACGTATACCAGTGATGCCAATTTTTCTTGATTCAACACTTGCGATTCGTCTGACTGAAATTTTTAAACAATTTAAAAATTATTTTAATGAAGGGGCTCAAAAAGCAATGGTTCATGAAAAACACATTTTTGATTTTCCAGGATTGCATGAAACTTTAAGATCAGAAGAATCAAAAATGATTGGGAATGTAGCAAATCCAAAAGTTGTTATAGCTGGCTCTGGAATGTCTTCGGGTGGTAGAGTTGTACATCATGAAAGGCATTATTTACCCGACCCTAACAACACACTTCTTTTAACTGGTTATCAAGCAGTTGGTACGCCAGGGCGCTTGATACAAGAGGGAGTTAAAACTGTGCGCATAACTGGAGAAGATGTAATTGTACGTTCACATGTTGTTACAATAACAGGGTATTCAGGACATAAAGATTCTGATGGTTTAATTAATTTTGTTGAAAACACCAGTGATTCAATTAAAAAAGTTTTTGTGGTAATGGGCGAACCAAAGTCCTCTTTGTTCCTTGTACAAAAATTAAGAGACAATTTAGGTATTGATGCGTACAATCCTGAAAGAGGAGAGAGTGTTTCATTTTTTTGTTAATTAATATATAATCATCCGATGGACATACTATCTTCAAACAACCCATATGAAAAACATGGACACGAACAAATAAA
Organism: bacterium; assembly: GCA_037143815.1. Taxonomy (GTDB): domain Bacteria; phylum Patescibacteriota; class Minisyncoccia; order Phycocordibacterales; family UBA9973; genus UBA9973. Next base: position 1,841 of record JBAWYA010000135.1, read on the forward strand.
AATTTGTGTGTCAGGAGCAGCAGAGACCGGGCATTGTGGTCTTAATGCCTTAGATTTGGCAAAAGAATTAGGTCGCGAGATTGTCAGGCAGGGTGCGATACTTGTGACTGGGGCGACGACAGGGTTCCCAATGTGGTCTGCAATGGGAGCAAAAGAAGTTGGCGGATTATCCATAGGTTTTTCTCCTGCTTCAACAGAAAAAGAACATGCAGAAGTATATAAATTACCACTCGACTATATGGATTTGATAATTTATACTGGTTTTGGATATCCAGGGAGAGACTTATTGCTTACTCG
>JBAWYA010000136.1:0-2134 GCA_037143815.1 bacterium
CACTATTGGTACACCTTATATTAAAGGCGCAAAGGTTGATGCAGAGATTACAGAGATCGGACGCGAAAGAACAATCTTGGTCATGAAATACAAGCAAAAATCTAGATATTTAAGACGCAATGGTCACCGTCAGCCGTACTTCCAAGTAAAAATAACTTCTATCAAATAAAAAAATTCCTGTTTCATCAGGAATTTTTTTATTGACAAAATGGCATTTTTTGTGTTATATTAAAGAAAAAAAGTTAAACCTTGTAAATCCTTTGAAAAATGAGAAAGCTATGTTTTGTTTTGCTTATTGTGCTAGGCGCAGTCGCAAAAGATTATGCACAGACACTTGGAGTAGTTCCATACATTACAGATGACAAAAGTCTGATTTTGTTTATTAACACACAAGGGGGGAATCATGATACAACTTGCTGTAGAGTTTCAGAAAGAGCAAGGCCGTTTATTAATGATGGAATTGCTAATAAACTTTACGCTAGCAAGGATGGTATAGTTTTGCTTCGAGATACTGTCATTGCTGGTTGGAGTAGGATATTTGTAGAAGATATTGTTATACCTAGGCGTCTTGAATTGCACGAAAATGGCACGCTATATCTTACATATGGTGAGAATGTAACATATGTCTATAATGGTTATTACCGCTTGTTAGGAGTAGCTGTGTTTATTACAGCATTAATTCTAATTCTGGTTGCATTAGTTTCCGACAAAGAACTTACCTGGCCAAATTTTTATTTTTCTTTTGTCTCTTTTGTAATGCTATTTGCATTGTACAAAGTTGTCCAAGGGGGTTTGACAGAAATGACTCAGTGGGACTTTTTTATAATAGTTTTTACATTGGGACCACCAGCACTTATTATTTCACTTATAAAGAGATTTATGATGAAAAAAAAGTAGAAAAAAAACACCAAACAGGTATTCAATCTTCGAATCCCTGTTTTTTTATTGTCTATTTTCAACTATTGCAAGGAAGTATAATTTATGGTATTTTAAAGAAAAAATGTCAAACTAAAATCCTTTGAAAAAATGAAAAATGTTCTTGTAATTTTACTTGCTTTGCTTTGCATGGTGGTAAAAGGGGAAAGTTTTAATTTTAAGACAAAAGCAATTTTGTCTTCAGATAAAAATATTATTTTTGAAATAATCTACGATAGGGAAAAAGGAGAAAGTATGTGTGATACTTTTAACATGTATTTTGTTGGCAAAGAAGCTATTAGGGTTATTGATAGTGTAAAGACTGAGTATCTTTGTTCGTATGGGATATGTCCAGTTACAGATTCAGTTGTTAATCTCGGAACAAAAATTTTTCCCATCAAGAGGTACATCAAAAGACAACTTGTGTTAAAAGGACACGGAGTTGGTCTTGCCACAACAGGAAACGAATTTGAATTTAATTTAAACGAAAAACTAATTTATGGTCTCCTCTGGTATTCACTTCTTGTAACAGCAATTGTATCTGTAGTAAGTTTGGGATTTGTATACCCGCGCAATCAGGCTAGACTAGGGATTCTAATTTTTTTCTTATGCTGCTTTCTTTTCTTTTTCTTAAGAAGCGATGCCAGGTTTAGTTGTATTAATTTAATTGATGCAGCTGTTATGTCAGGCATTCTTTTTTTACCATCATTCATTCTGTCATTTATTAGAATAAGAATGGGAGAGAAAAAGAAAAAACCAGTGTAAGAATGTTTAATTTAAATCGTGCAGTTTGGAGATTAAAGCCTCGTTTTTCCGAGGCTTTTCTATTGTCTATTTTTTAGAGCATTTTTTATTGTGTCATTGTCGGAATATTCTAATTCTGTGCCAGTAGAGAGTCCACGTCCCAGGGAAGAAATTTTTATATCATGAGATAGAGTTGTATTTTTTATTTGATTTCTAACATAAAAATCAGTGTGGTCACCTTGAGGATTTAATGAAAACGCTAAAATAATTTCTTTTAAATCTAATTTTGCTTGTTTTTTGATTTGATCTACAAGTTCATTTACACGAACCATATTTTTAGTATTTTTTTCCACGATTGGCACAAGCCCACCTAAAACGAAATATCTTCCATGGTAAACTCTACTTTTTCTTACACTTTCTAGGTCAGAGTCTTTTTCTACTATCATTAAAGTTGTGGAATCGGTGTGAGGGTTTG
>JBAWYA010000137.1:0-2124 GCA_037143815.1 bacterium
AAATATGTAAAAAAATGCATCAAAAAAACATTAATATTATTTTTGATCCCAATATTTCTTTTATTCATTTCAAAGAAAGTCGTGATCAATCAAAAAGACCAGAAAAATATTTTAGAATGAGACAAGGATTAATCTTATATTTCAAAGAATATAGACCAAAAATAGAACAAATTCTTTTAAAAATCGTTATAAAGATAGAATCAACAACAAAATTACTTATTCACTCAAAAAATAAAGATTGGATAGAAAGTTTAGAGAAAACACAAAAATTATGAAAACCATATTCGCCACACACAGATTCCCCTATCGTTTTTATTTTCATTTTAGATGTGGTATAATGCTGGAATGGAAAATATGACGGAATTAAAATCGAAAATAGCAGTTTTGGCGGAAAAACACAATTTAAAATTGGTTGTTCTTTTTGGGTCGCAAGCTCGCAATAGAGCAAATAAAGAAAGTGATATTGATGTTGGAATTTATCGCGACAGTAATATTTCTTGGGATGAAAAAATCAAACTCTCGCTTGAATTCGGCAATATTTTAAAAAACAATAATGTTGACGTTGAAATTATTTCTTCCAACTCACCTCTGCTTATGCACAATATATTGAATTCTGGAAAAATTCTTTTTGAAAAAGATAAGGATGTTTTTTTTGTTTTAAAACTTTATGCGTGGAAAGTTTTTACCGACTCGAAAATGTTTAGAGATAATTGTTTTAAAATTATAAAAGAACGCAGTTTAAATATATAATATATGGACATATTAAAATCAAAAATCAAACTCATCGTTGAGAACCTACCAAAATTGAAAGATACTTTACCAAGTTCGTTTGATGAATTTCAAACCAAAGATGTTTTCCGATCAGCTTCCGAAAGATATTTTCAACTTATCGTCGACGCTATTATTGATTGCAATCAAATTCTAATTGAAATAAATAATTTAGAAGTTAGTGACACATACTTTGACACTTTTGGTAACCTAGTAGGAAAATCCATTTTTCCAAATGATTTATTGGAAAATATGTCTCATTGCGTAGGCACCAGAAATGCAATAATTCACAGATATGAAAATATTCAACTAAAAAGAGAATATGAGGACATCGAAAAATATCTGCCTATGTTTTCGCAATATCTAAAGATTATTTCAGAAAAATATCTTTAACAAAAATTGTAAACCTATACTTTTAAACTTAATTTTCTAGCTAAATTTGTAGCCCTAAATAGTGATTCAAATGTTCCTGCATCAGTCCAATTTCCTTTTAAAACAAGAAACTTGGTATTCCCTTTTTTAATATAAAAATTATTTACATCAGTAATCTCAAATTCTCCACGAGCTGATGGTGTCAGCTTTTTTATAAAGTTAAAAACAGTATTGTCATACATATAAAGACCAGTAACAGCTAAATTAGTCTTGGGCTTTTTTGGTTTCTCCTCTATCTCTATGATTTTCCCATCTTTAATTTCAGCCACTCCAAATCTATTAGGGTCTTCAACTTCTTTCAGGAAAAGAACAGCACCCTCTGTTTGCTTTTCAAAATTTTCAACAGCATCTTTAATATTATCTTCAAAGATATTATCACCCAAAATCACAACCACTTTTTCTCCATCCGCAAAAGACTCTCCAAGACTTAAAGCATCTGCAATACCGATTTCTTCTTCTTGTATTTCATATGAAAGATTTAGCCCAAGTTCACGTCCTGAACCAAGTAACTTTAAAAAATCACCCACATGTGGACGTCCAGAAACAATAAGAATATCTTTTATCCCTGCATTTTTTAGTGTCATAAGCGGATAAAATATCATTGGCTTATCGTAAATAGGCAAAAGATGTTTATTTATTATTTTGGTTAATGGCAACAATCTAGTACCTTTCCCTCCTGCAAGAATTATTCCTTTCATAAAATTAAATTTATTTATAATTTACTAAAATTTTTTCTATTGCTTTATGAACATCAAGAAGATTAATTCCCTCCTTTTTTAATTTATCAGTGTTTAGTACACAATTTGATCTGCCTGCTTTGGTTTTTAAATCCTTAGTATTAATAATCGTATATTTGAAATTTTTATCAACTAACTCTTCACATTTATCTAAAATTTCTCTATGAGTAATACTACCAGGGTTTGT
>JBAWYA010000138.1:0-2101 GCA_037143815.1 bacterium
GGTGTGGGGGGAGCCGACAAAAAATGGAAAGGAAATTTTTGGTTTTGCTTCGCCGCTACCAGTTACATTATATCATAACATTGTGATATACTATATCAATGCGGTATACTGTGGATAATGCAAAATGAATCTACAAAACTTGGGCTGAACTTGAAAAGGATTAGAACCAAGAAAGACATATCGCAAGGAGATATTGCGCGAGAGCTTGAAGTAAGTCGTGGTTTTATTAGTACAATAGAAAACGGCAAAACGAATCCAACACTTGCGACAATTGCAAAATTGGCGAAAGCGGTCGGGGTTTCCGTTGGAGAGTTAATGAAATAATTTATGAAAAATGATTTGAAAAAATTAGTGATTGACGAGTTTTCAGGGGAAAATGCTCAAGAACTTTATATACAAAAAGCGGAGCAGGGATTTTGGGATTCTGAAAAGTTTTTCATTGACAAATATTTCACAAACAAAGAGAAATTATTGGACTTAGGTTGTGGAACAGGCAGAACGACAATGCCATTGCAAAAAATTGGTTACCAAGTTATCGGCGTGGATTTAGTGCCAGCCATGATTGAAAATGCTAAAAAGATTGCTCAAGAAAAATTACTCAATATTGATTATAGAGTTGGGGACGCGACTAGTTTGGATTTTGAAAACAATTTTTTTGATTATGTCCTTTTTTCAAATCAAGGTTGGACACAAATTCCTAGTTCCGAAGAAAGAGAGAAATCTCTATCGGAAGTTTATAGAGTATTAAAAAAAGATGGTGTTTTTATTTTCACCTCTCATCCGCTCGTGTGGTTTTCAAAGAATTTCTTTTTTTGGCTTTGGCAGTGGATACGATTTTATATACTGAAACCGCTAGGATTTAACATTCCCGAAATAGATTTTGGAGACAGATTTTTTGACAGAGAATCTCATAATTTAGGAAAAACATACAAGACAAAACAATATATTCATATTTCCAAAATAAATGGCGTCAAAAAACAAATACAAAAAGTTGGATTCAAGATATTAGAAGTGAATGGTAGATTACAAATGTCACAAAATGATATTAGAAAACACCCGCCAGTTTTCTTTATTTGTCAGAAATAAATAACAATATATATTATGGAAACAAAAAAATTAGTATTTATTCCAAAGTTGGATAAAAGGTTAAAATCAGAATTGAAAAATGATCTGAAAAAGATTCCGAGACTAGATGAAAAAAGAATTGCAATACGTCAATTTATTGAAGAAGTAAATAAGCTGAAAGAAGAAACTTTTGACTTCATCGCTTACCCACTTTTTTCTGGCTTAATTCCAGCGACTCTTTTCAATATTTTATATAAAGAAAAATTACCACTTTTTGAATATATTACAATTAGCTCACTAGCTGAAAATACAATTGCTTCCGAAAAAGGAGACTACAAAATTATATTTGAAGATAAAGCAAAGGTTATCATTGATGATATAAAAAATAATTTAACCAATTTTGTCAGGCAAAATAAAATTGATATTGCAAGAGCAAAAATATTACTTATTGATTCAAATGTAGCGAAGGGAATTACGATTGCATATTTTGTAAAAGTTTTAGACGAGATTGGGTATGATTTCAAAAATTTAACTTTAGTGATTACAGATTCACGAGCTAACGATGAAAAAATCAAAAAAGCGTCAGGAAACTTGTTAAAAGGAGGTAAGGTTATTTTGTTCAATAATAAAAATATGACAAACAAGGTTTTTGATAATGTTTTGACTTTAAGTGCAAACAAAACAAACAATAAAACTTTTAAAATTTTTGACGGAAAGAATATAAAATATGATAAAAAGCAAATAAGTTTTTACCCATACTTTCTTTCATTAGCATTATTAGAACAAGAGAATAAAGTTAAAAAGTAGAATTAAAACAGCTTTATTATTTGAGTTACCACGACCAGCGAACGAAGCCACAGAGGTTTAGAGTTACTACCAAACGCGGAGAGGAAGCGCCTCGTCTCGCCGTGAGGACGGAGAAATGAACAACTCCAAAGAACCACAAATGCTATAATACAAATGTTCATTTTGTAGTCTGAAACGGCGAAGCAAAACCAAAAATTTCCTTTCCATTTTTTGTCGGCTCCCCCCACAC
>JBAWYA010000139.1:0-2089 GCA_037143815.1 bacterium
ATCTGGGCAAAGGTGCCAGCGGCGCGGCGGTGCAAAACATTGAGCTGATGCTGGACCTTTAAGTAAATCCCAATAAATTTAATACCTAATAAATCATTAAATTGTAGCATCTAATGCAATAATGACGTGCATGATCGCATATTCTTCAAACATTATTATCGGAGAATGATTTTACATCACTTTGGAATGATATTGATAATATTAGTACAGTTCGTGAAAAAATTACAGAAGACATAGTTAAATTAAAAGAAACAAAAGGGCAATTAGAAGATACTAGAAAAGAAACTCTTAATGCAAAAAATGAACTTGTGACTCTTAAATCTAAATTAAATGATCAACAAAAAATAGTTATTCAAAACACTAATGAAAAAAATCAACTCTTAAAACAAACAAAAAATAATGAAGCAAATTATCAAAAATTACTTAAAGACAGAATAACACAAAGAGATGCATTTGAAAAAGAATTGCGTGATTACGAAGCACAACTTCAATTTATCATCGACCCTTCTAAATTACCAAATGCTGGAGTTTTGAGTTGGCCATTAGAAAAAATATTTGTGACTCAACTCTTTGGTAAGACTGTAGATTCTAAGAGACTTTATGCTTCTGGAACACACAATGGAGTTGATTTCCGGGCTTCTATGGGAACTCCTGTGATGGCAATGGCTGATGGAACTGTTTTGGGTATCGGAGACACTGATTTAACTTGTGCTGATGCATCTTTTGGAAAATTTGTTTTTATAAAATATAATGATGGACTTTCTAGTACTTTTGGTCATTTATCTTTAATAAAAGCGAATGAAGGAGATAAGGTAAAAAGAGGAGAAATAATAGGGTATAGTGGTAATACTGGGCATTCTACTGGTCCGCATCTTCATGTCTCTTTATATGCTTCAGAAGCTGTTAAAATGGCTTCAAAGCCATCTTTAGCCTGTGGTGGACGTATTTACAGACTACCTGTGGCACCTATAAATGCTTATTTAGATGCAATGTATTATTTGCCCCACTAATTACTTTTTTATTAATTTGTGATAAAATAAAGTTATGAAAAATATTATAAAAAATAAAGAAGGAGGTTTTTTGAAATTAATAATAGTAATTATTGTTGCTCTTTTGTTGATGAGATATTTTCATATAACAATAACTGGAATTTTAACTTATTTTCATTTAACTTGGCCAGAAATCATAGGTTGGCTCAACCAAGCTCTTAATTGGTTTAAAGATTTGTTTAATAGTGTGAAGTAGATGGGTAGTGTAGAATTTAATATGATGTGAATAACTTCGCTTTACATATATTGTGCGAACTAGTATCATATAACTATGAAAACAAATCAGCCCATCGTTGAATACATCCTTCCCTTTCTTGATTATTGTGAAATTGAGAAAGGATTGTCCAATAATACACAACGTAATTATAAACAGTATTTAAAATTATTTATCGATTGGTTGAAGATAACCAATAGAAAAAATCTACTTCCAAATGAGTTGACGTCAGATCATATTTGGGATTATCGTTTATATTTAGCTCGAAGCTATAAAACACATTCTGGTGAATATTTAGGTAAGAAATCTCAAAATTATTATTTAATTGCGGTACGCGCACTTCTTGATTTTCTTGCTGATCGCGATATAGATACACTTCCCTCCTCAAAAGTAAAATTGGCTAAACAAAAAACCGATGAAACTATTTCTTTTTTAGAAGTTCGTGATATTGAAGCAATGTTAATGATTCCTGATATAAAAATTTCTATAGGTATTCGTGATCGTGCAATTATGGAACTTTTCTTTTCTTCGGGGATGCGTATTTCAGAATTAGTAGCACTTAATGCGGATCAGATGTCGTTTTTGAAAGATAAAAATCCGAAACGTACATTTGAGCTTTCTATTGTTGGAAAAGGAAAACGTGTACGAACTATTTTTATTTCTCCTCGTGCAGCTGAATGGCTTAGAATTTATTTATCATCTCGAAAAGATGTTCAAAAGCCCTTATTTATAAATCACAGAGGAAAAGATATAGATGATGATCATAGACTTACTCCTCGCTCAATACAGAAAATGATTTCTCGGTGTTCAATGCTTGCAGGAATTT
>JBAWYA010000140.1:0-2059 GCA_037143815.1 bacterium
CCCACACGATCACGATCTCAAGTAATTTGTTTATAAAGGCGTCCACATAGACGCCTTTGTTTTATTTTCAATCAAATGATAAAATACTCGTATGAAAAAAGATGTAAAAGTTGGGATAATTATGGGTTCGGATTCAGATTTAGAAGTTATGTCTGAATCAGCAAAAATATTAGAAGAATTTGGCATTTCTTACGAAATAACAGTTGCTTCAGCTCACAGATCACCTCTTTTAGTACATAAATACGCTTCTCTAGCGCTAAATCGTGGGTTAGGTGTGATTATAGCAGGGGCAGGAGGGTCAGCTCATTTAGCGGGAGTTATAGCATCTTTTACAACATTACCTGTAATTGGAGTACCAGTTAAAGCAAAAACTTTAGATGGGCTCGACTCATTACTCTCAATAGCACAAATGCCCCCAGGAATACCAGTGGCAACTGTCGGCATAAATGCAGCAAAAAATGCTGGACTTCTTGCAATGCAAATTCTCGCAGTATCAGATAAAAATTTAGAGAAAAAATTAGTTGCTTATAAACAAAAAATGGCTGGTGAAATAAAATTAAAAGGTGAAAAACTTTCAAAAATCGGATACAAAAAATATCTTGAGAAATAATTATGAGTGAAGAAACCAAAAAGAAAATTTACTCCCAAGATGGCGTCGATGTAGAGGAAGAGTCTTTTTTTAGTAGTTTCGCTGGATCTATTTGTAAGGCAAGTTATGAGAATTCTCCTTTTGTAGAAATCCATGATCTTTCTGGCGGGAGTTTTCGTGGGCCTAGACCTTTTACGTTTAAAAATCTTCCTGAAGGATATATGATTGAAGCATCCACTGATGGCATAGGGACTAAAGGCATTATTATTGATGCAGCAAAAACCCACAAAATGGCTGCTTATGATCTTATTGCTATGACTGCAAGTGATATTACTCGTTTTGGTGGTATTCCTTTAATTTTTATAAATGTTTTTGATACTGTTTCTATTGGAAATAAAGGAGATGAAGTTAGTGAAGCTTACAAGAGTGCAATTTCTGGGCTAGGTGATGTTGCTAAAGAATCGAAAATTGTAGTTTTAAAAGGTGAAACTGCTCAAATGGGAGCTGCTATTGGGTCTGAAATCACAGATTCAAAAACAAAATTAAACTGGTCAGGTACAATGATTGGAGCTTATCATAAAGATAAAATGATTACAGGAGAAAGCTTGGCTCCAGGACAGGCCATTATAGCTTTAAAAGAAAATGGTTTTCGTTCAAATGGTATAAGTTCTGTCCGAAAAGCATTAAAAGAAAAATTTGGTGAAAAATGGTGGGAAAATCAAGAAGCAAAAGAAAGCATAAAATTAGCAGCGACTCCGTCTGTTTTATACGACATGTTTGTGAATACAATTCATGGGTGGTTTGATAAAGAATTTAAAGCTGAAATTAAAATACACGCCATTGTTCATCTGTCTGGTGGAGCTTTAAAAGAAAAATTAGCAAAAGATATTCTTTTTCCAAAAGATCTTTCTGCGGAACTTTTTGATTTATGGGATCCTCCTCAAATTATGAGAGATTGTGCAGAGTGGCGAAAAATCACTGATGAAGAATTTTATGAAGTTTGGCATGGTGGTCAGGGGATGTTATTGATTGTGGATGAAAGTGAGGCATATCACTCTATTAAAAGAGCGTCTGATTTTAATATTGAAGCTAAGATTGTAGGTAAAATTACAAAAGAGATTAACCCAAAAGTCTCTATTATTTCTAAATTAACTATTAATAAAAAAATTATTTATAAAAAGTAATATAAAAAATATATGGATATAGCAAAAATAAAAGAGCATATTGGGGATGTTTTAATAGAGACTGATTTCACAAATCTCGGGGAGAGGAAAGTAGGCAAGGTACGAGATGTTTACATAGGAAATGAAAGAATAATTCTCATTTCTACCGACCGACATTCTTCTTTTGATCGTATTATTGCAAGCATACCTTTTAAGGGTGAAGTTTTAAATAAAATTAGTTTATTTTGGTTTGATAAGACAAAAGATATTATAGAAAATCATGTTATATCTGTACCTGATCCAAATG
>JBAWYA010000141.1:0-2058 GCA_037143815.1 bacterium
GTTTACAATTTTTGCGAAATTATAAAGGTATCAAAATATATAATGACAACAACGCCACTACTCCTGAAGCAGTTATTGCAGGGATTAAAGCAGTAAAAGAAAAAAATCATAATCTTATTTTGGTTTGTGGGGGTTCGGATAAAAAAGTTGATTTGACTAACTTTGTAAAAACTATAAATAAATATTGTAAAGCAGTTTCATTGATACCAGGGACTGGGACGGACGTTTTATTGAAAGATTATAAATTGGAAATTCCGAATGAAGCTGGAAGATCCTTGGAAGATGTAGTAAAAATAGCATTAAGTATGACTTCTCGTGGGGACATAATTCTTTTCTCTCCAGGTTTTGCTTCGTTTGGAATGTTTACAAACGAATATGACCGTAACGACCAGTTTGTAAATATTGTTAAGAAATTGAAATAATCATGGACAAAAATTCAAAAATAGATAATAAAAATATGCCATGGAAAGATGTTCCCAAATCGATTTGGTATTTTTTAGAGGGTGATAGAAAGAAATTCATGATTTCTTTTTTTGTTCTTCTCGCTGTCTTTTTTTATGATTTGATTCCAGTTTATATTGTGGGCAAAATGGTAGATTTTTTTACAAAATATACTCCTGGAGAATCACTCAAAACTTTTTATTTCTATTCTGCTTTTGTTGCTGTTTCTTATGTCGTTGTTTCACTTATACGTCTAAAAAGTAAAAATGTTATGAGTATTATTACTCATAAGACTCGTGCGCGAGCAAGAATATGGGGGTTTGAACGTCTGACTGAGTTTTCTTTAGAATGGCACAATAAAGAAAATACAGGAAATAAATTACAGAGAATATTTACTGGAGCAGAGAGTATAAGATATTGGCTTGCTTTACTTAGGCAGGATTTATTAAAGATTTTTGCAAATATTACTGGTGTTTTAATTTTTTTCATGTTTACTGATGCCAGATTTATAATTCTAATTATTATTTATACTGTGGTATTTCTCTCAACAGAATTTTTATTTAGTAATAGAATTTTTGCTTTAAGTAATCAATACAACGAATTAAATCAAAAGGCTGGTGGTACGTATGTTGAAAGTGCAAGTAATATGCTTTCCATCAAAGCTCTTGGGGGAGAGAAAAAAATAATAAAAAATGTGCGAGACAGAGAAACATTTTCACGAGATATTTTAATAATGAGATCTAACATTAACAACCGTAAATGGCGCTTTTTGCAAACCATTACCGGTATATCTTTAGGGATATTTCTTTTACTTACAGGATTTTCATTTATGTCAAACATCATTTCTATAGGGATAATATTGGTATTTTTTACTTATTTTTCTAAGTTACAGGGATCTCTGAGTGATATAAGCGACCTGCATGCTGATATGATAAGTGGTAGATCAGACTTAGGCAAAATGATGCCAATTTTTAAGGAAACAGATTTTATAAAAACTGGTAATGAAAAATTTCCGAAAGATTGGGATAAAATTGAAATAAAAAATGCCGTCATGAAATATGGTTCAGGGCAGGTTGGCTTGGAAAATTTTAATTTAACATTAAAAAAGAATTCAAAGATTGGTATTGCAGGTTCTTCTGGGTCAGGGAAATCTACTCTTGCAAAGATTATTTTAGGGTTATATAGATTAGAGTCTGGAGAATTTAAAATAGGTAATAAAAATTATTACTCAATTTTGCACAATGAAACAATTAGTAATATCACAGTTGTGCTACAGGAGACAGAGCTATTTAATCTTTCATTGTGTGAAAATATAACAATGATGCGAGATATAGATGACAAGCTTTTAAATAAAGCGATAGAAATATCTCAATTAAAAGAAGTTATCAAAAAATTACCATATGGATTGGACTCATTGATAGGGGAAAAAGGATATATGTTATCTGGTGGAGAGAGACAACGCTTAGGAATAGCTCGTGCGATTTACAAAAATGCATCAATTATCATACTTGATGAAGCGACTTCTTCTTTGGATTCTGAAACAGAAAGTAAAGTTATGGAAAAATTGTTGGGAGAATATGGAAAAGATAAAACTTTTCTTATTATTGCGCATCGCTT
>JBAWYA010000142.1:0-2038 GCA_037143815.1 bacterium
CCTATAGCGATAGATCCACTTGTTATGTATTACAATCGTAGTATTTTAGATGCAAATAATATTGTTTATCCTCCAACTACTTGGGATGAATTTGAAAGTCTTGTGCCTATTCTTACAAAGAAAGATGATTCAAGTAAAATAACAAAAAGTACCGTAGCAATGGGGCAGTTTTCGAACGTCTCACATGCTAAAGATATTTTATCTACTCTTTTTATGCAACTTGGTAATTCGATTGTTTCAGAAAAACAAGGTCGTTTTTCCTCTGCATTAAACCAAAGTACCAGAGAAAATAATTTAGGTGATACTTTGAAGTTTTACACAGATTTTACGAATCCCTTAAGTAGTGTTTATTCTTGGAATAAATCACTTCCAAATTCTCGTGACGCATTTAGTTCTGAAGATCTAGAATTTTATTTTGGTTTTGCGAGTGAACTTGCATCCTTGGTAAGTAAAAATCCGAACCAAAACTTTTTGGCAGCGCCAATGCCACAAATAAAAAATTCAAATGGAAAATCATCATATGCGAGAGTTACAGGCATAGCTATTTCTTCTTTTTCCAAAGATTTTAGCACTGCCTTTACTGCGGCGAGCCTGTTGACCTCTAGTGATTTTGCAAATAAATATGCAAAAGATACTGGTAAAATTCCTGCAAGACGTGATTTACTAGCCGTTAAACAGACAGATGCATATTTGCCGATATTTTATGCTTCAGCATTGTTTGCATCAAGCTGGCTTGACCCATCTGCCGTTGACACAGATAATATTTTTAGAAATATGATTGATGGTGTACTTTCAAACAATATGACAACAGATGAAGCTATAAAAGATTCAGACAATAAACTTAATTTACTATTAAATAAATAAAATTTTTATGAAAAAAATATTTGCTGTATCTTTAACAATTTTTCTTTTAAGTCTTTTTGTTTTTCCATCCCTTTCTTTCGGAGCATCATCTGAAAATTTAATTACTCATTTTGCTTTTACATCATTAAATCCTATCGTAGAGGGTGTTATTGATAATAATTCAATAGCTTTAACGGTACCTACGGGAACTAATGTTACAGCTTTATCTCCCACAATCATAACCTCTCCCTATGCAACAGTAAGTCCAGCTTCTGGTACTCCTCAAGATTTTACCAATGGAGTTGCCTATACTGTAACAGCTGAAAATGGTACGACTAAAGATTATACAGCTGTCATTTTTTTTAGAGATGTTATTCCTAGTGGGATGACAGTTACAATGAAACCACCAACGAACACATCAGTTACTTTTATGCTTTCGGGTTTTCCTTTCAATAAAGAAATAAGTTTTGATGTAATTAATTACAATGTAGAAACTCCCGATTATACAGATTATCAGACTTCTACAACAGATAATACAGGGAAAACATCGTTTCAATTTAATGGTTTAAGCCCTGGAGGGCATTATCAATATAGTCATAGTGAAGCACCTAACGAAATGGGTTCTTTTTGGACGACGGGCACAGCTGGAAGTAAAGACAAAACGAACCTTTCTACAAGTGGTGGTGGACTTACGGCTCCATGCCCTGAGGACGGATGTGGTTTTAACGAACTAATGATAGTAATCAATAAAGTAATAAATTTCATTATTTTTGTAATGGCGGTACCTATTGCTGCTATTATGTTTGCTTATGCTGGTTTTATGCTTGTTACCTCAGGAGGTGCATCAGAACAAAGGACAAAAGCGAAAGGTATTTTTGTAAGTGTTGCGATTGGTCTTGCTCTTGCAGCTGCTTGTTGGCTTATAGTACATACATTATTATCAATCGTAGGGTATAACGGTTCTTGGATTGGACTTTAATTTATAGTATAATTACGTGGTATTAGTAAAAATATTAAAATGAAAAAAATAAAAAAAATAATTTTCTCGAGCTTTATTTTAAGTAGTATTTTGTTACCTATTTTTTCCTTTGCCCAAATGACAGGAGATCCTCCTGTTTCAAGTAAAATTAATAACCCCATAACCGCTTCAACGCTAGAAGGTTTAATACAGACAATCTTGGTGGGAGTTATAAAG
>JBAWYA010000143.1:0-2014 GCA_037143815.1 bacterium
TTAGTGATTATTTTTTGTGGCTATGAGAAGATGAATTATAAACAATTTTTAAAAGCGGAAATTTCTGCCAAGTTTGTTTGGGCTCCAGTTTTGTTGTCTTTGGGTTATTTTTTTGGTTATACAGCATTTCATATCAGTCGTGAAATCTGGAAATTTTCGGCAGTGGTGTTAATTTTGTTTATAGCTTTTATTTTATTTGATAAATTAATAACATGGTTCTATGAAGTTTTTGAAGAATTTTATGATAAAAAAGCATAATAAAAAAATAAGATTAGTGACACATGATGGATCTTTTCATTCAGATGATGTTTTTGCTTGCGCGGCATTGATTCTTTATTTAGAGAAAAATAATAAAGAATTCTCCGCCCAAGGCGGACCAGCCTCGGGCTGGGAAATAATTCGTACGAGAGACGAAGAAATAATATCCAGTGCTGACTATGTCTTTGATGTTGGTGGTATATACAATACAGAATTAAATAGGTTTGATCATCATCAAGTAGGCGGGGCAGGTAAACGTGAGAATAGTATAACATATTCATCTTTTGGTCTTATTTGGAAGAAATTTGGTGAGAATGTTTCAGGAAATAAAGAGGTTGCTGATTTTATTGAACAAAAACTTGTAATGGGAATAGACGCAAATGATAATGGTATTGATTTATATAAAAATAATTTTTCAGATGTTTCTGTGTATGCTCTGCAAGATGTCATATCTATTTTTTCTCCTACAGCTCTTGAGGATAAAGAGAAAGATAAACAATTTTTGAAGGCAATTGTTTGGGCAAAGGAAATTTTAGAAAGAGAAATAAAAAAAGCCAATGACAGAATAGAGATTACCAAGATTATCAGAGATTTTTATGAAAAATCAAAAGATAAAAGATTGGTTGTGATAGACAAGCCAAAAGTTTCAAGATATGAAATCTGGGATGCCTTGCAAGATTTTCCAGAATTATTGTTTGCCATTTCTGGTGACCGAGAAGATTGGTATGCAGTAGCTATGAGAAAAGAAAAAAATAGTTTTGGTAACAGAAAAGATTTTCCAAAATCTTGGGCAGGGTTGAAAGCAGACGAATTACAAGTAATTACAGGAGTGGACGATGCTGTTTTTTGTCATAACAATTTATTCCTATCAGTTGCGAAATCTAAAGAGGGAGCTATCAAATTAGCTCAAATTGCTGTAGAATACTAAATATGGCATTTATTGATGAAATAACTATATATGCGGAGGCTGGACGAGGCGGTAATGGTGTCGTTCGTTGGCATAGGCAAAAGTTTGAACCAAAGGGTGGACCTGCGGGAGGAGACGCTGGACGAGGCGGTAATTTTTATGTGAGAGCCGTTCGTGATGTTCATATACTTTTAAAATATAAAGCAAAGAAAAGTTTTATAGCGGTGCGAGGTGAAGATGGTGGAAGTAAAAGTTTACATGGAGCAAATGGTGAAGACTTTATTTTAGATTTGCCTATAGGTTCTATAATTACGAATATTGCGACTGAAGAAAAATGGCAGTTAATGGAAGATGGAGAAAAGATTCTTCTATTGAGAGGTGGTTTTGGTGGTTTTGGAAATGAACATTTTAAAAGTTCCATAAATACGACTCCGCAAGAATCAAATATCGGAGGTCCTGGTGAAAGTGGAAATTTTAAAATAGAGTTGGAACTTTTTGCTGATATTGGATTTATTGGACTTCCAAATGCTGGAAAATCTTCTCTACTCAATGCTCTGACGAATGCTGAAGCCAAAGTTGGGGATTATGCTTTCACTACACTTGATCCAAACTTGGGTGACTTTTTTGGATATATTATTGCCGATATTCCGGGAATTATCGAAGGAGCTTCTGAGGGTAAAGGTCTTGGTGTCAAATTTTTACGTCACATAAAGCGCACAAAAATGCTCGCACATTTAGTATCTTTTGAAAATCATAATATGATGAAGAGTTATAAAGAGATTCGTAAAGAATTAGAAAAATATGATAAAAGTTTAGGTTTAGGCGTGGATGGCCTGTCTAGTAAAGAGG
>JBAWYA010000144.1:0-1936 GCA_037143815.1 bacterium
AGCCGACAAAAAATGGAAAGGAAATTTTTGGTTTTGCTTCGCCGCTTCAGACTACAAAATGAACATTTTCATTATATCACTTTGTGATTATTTAGATTTGTTCATTTCTCCATCCTTGCGGCGAGACGAGGCGCTTCCTCTCGACGTTTGGTGGTGGCTTGAAACTCTGTGCCTTCGACCAAGTTCAGTGGTAACTCACAAAGTGGATTGTGCAAGGCACAAACAAATCTATATGTGCTTGACCCGCCCTCCCGTTCGCGCACAAATCCCCGCCGTTTTTAGGAGATATTATAAAACGACAGGGATTGCCTCCCTTAATCACTTGTACAATCATTCTTGAACCAAGGATTTTTATTAGAGACCATAGCGCATATTGATGCTCCTTCTTGAGTAAAACCAGGAGCAGTTCCCGATTTAACTATAGAAGCGAAACAATAATCAGCTTCCATTCCACTTAATGTTTTACAGGAATTTATTTTTTCAGCATTTGGTTTCGCATAAGGACTAACCAAATCAGAAATACGATATTGAGAATCTACAATATTTCCGACACAAATCCATCTCTCTCTTGCAGTGTTGCCATTTTGACATGAACTAATGTCAATTTTTTTCTCGGGTGGCGGTAAATTGCAATAACCTTTACTTGCAGCTGTTGGTGAAGAAACTGGTCCATAAAATCCGGTACTATCAGAACAATATCCCGTTGCTGGATTTGATTTTAACGGAGCAGAGACAGCATACACATCTGCTGAAGCATAGCAATATACTGCTCCAGCTTTTTCCTTAATGGAATCGAGTTGTTTTTTAATACCATTTACTCCTGCATCCGCACAGAGGCCATTATTTAATGATAAAGAACCTGTTGCATAGGACTTGTTAGCGTCATGATAGAATGTTGCACCCACTCTGGTAGAAGATATTAATGTTTGTATCAGCGAGTCATCATTTTTTATTTGTAAATCAGATCTATCAGATTCGTTTAACTGCTTATATTTATAATTACACTGTTTCTCCGCACTCTCTTGAGACATTTTTATTACTCTTGGGTCAAGAGAATTTTCTGGAGAAGAGCCAGAGTATTGCTGGAAAGTTATTGATGAGTATTTCTTTAAGGTTGTAGATATAAAACTATCAAAATTTTCTTTTGTTCCAAGATCTACCACAGGTACTCTTATAGAAATTGCTGAATGTGCCTGTCCTGCTAGCATTTTCTTATAATCAGTCCTCTGACTTTCCGTATATAAACTACCCTTGTTAACTTCCAAGTTATAGTTAATAAAATCTGTCTCGGAAGATATTTTTTCTAAAGTTGCCCTAGGATACTTATTTTTGAAATCATCGGCAAATTTGCTTACTTGCTGAAAATCAGAACCATGACTAAAAACTATATCGAAGCTGATTTGTGAATTCTTCGCATAACTCATACATGTATCAAAATCTTTAACATCTTTTAGATCAGTGATTGAAGATGCATCATAAGTAGTTGATAAATTATTTCCTTTTTGTTCGTGAACTTTATTCAAATAAACATAAGTGCCACCTCCAATTAAAACTAAGCCAACGATAATAGCTATTGCCAAACCAATGAAACCTTGTTGTAAGTTTTTCATATTCATATGATATTCTTATTTTAATAATTTATCAACCGAAACACCGAGTGCTTGAGCCAATCTTTCTAACTGCGAAATGGTAATATTTTTCTTACCATTTTCAATAGCACTCATATACCCTCTATCCATATCAAGCGCTCGGCAAATGTCGCCTTGCGACATTCCCTTTCTAGTCCTTATCTTTTTGATGTTATCCCCAAGTCTTTTACTTATCAACATAATTATAGCATACGAGATATTGCACTTTCAAACAATCTTGTATTATAATTCAAGTATGTTGACGGCGAAGCAAAACCAAAAATTTCCTTTCCATTTTTTGTCGGCTC
>JBAWYA010000145.1:0-1927 GCA_037143815.1 bacterium
GATGGGGGTGGTGAATAATCAAACGAAAGACTTTTTCATCTTACTTAAGGTGCGTTCTATTACTGACATTTTTGATTCTATGCGAGCTTGGGAGAAAAAGATGTTTTTTGATTTGCATGGATTTTTTGGAATAAATATTTCGCCAGAAACTAAAGATCTTTTGACTACAGATTTTGAAGATGGGATTGTGGAAAATAAAAATGCGCGCATTTTGTATGATAAAAACAAAAATATAGTGATGATGTATATCTATGCTGATGATAA
The DNA here is from genome assembly GCA_037143815.1 of bacterium. Taxonomy (GTDB): domain Bacteria; phylum Patescibacteriota; class Minisyncoccia; order Phycocordibacterales; family UBA9973; genus UBA9973. Next base: position 265 of record JBAWYA010000145.1, read on the forward strand.
TTCTGTGATTATCACTAATACCAAAGATGCCGCGCACGAAATAATGTTACGTTTGGCTTCAGGCAGGGTGAAGAAATAGAAAAGTTATTTCTGTTGCAAAAGACAAAATTAGTTTTTTGTATTATAATGTTCTTGTCGGAATTTTAGTAAATAATAAATAATAAATTATATGAGTATAGGAGACGGATTTTCAACTGGTCATGAAAGACCATTGAAGTCAGATATAGAAAAGCAAAATGAGGCAGAGTGGGAGCAATATGGAGCATTTGTGCCTGTAGAACTTCGAGAGACTGTCGATGGTATTTTTAATATGATTAATCATAGCCCTGTATCTTTTGAAGATTTAGATGAAGATAAAAAGACAAAATTTGTGAATATAGTAAGACAATATATTGCAATTCCTGTTAAACAATTAGATGCTTCTACTAAAAGAAAAGAATTACAAAAAGAAATAAAGAAACTTTTAAGTTAAACAGTAATTCTATTTTATCCTCTCAATTTTCTCCCAAGGTAAATTACTTTTACCAAAATGCCCATAGGTGGCAGTTTGTTGAAATATTGGATTGCGAAGCCCTAAACGTTCAATAATAGCAAGTGGACGAAAATCAAAATTCTTTCTAACTATTCCTGATAAATCTTCACCTTTTTCATTTATTGCTTCTATCATTAATGGTTCTGCCATACCTATAGCATAAGCCACAGATACTAATATTTCTTTTCCATATCCTGAAGCTACTAGATTTTTTGCAACAAAACGCGCCATATAAGCTCCTGAACGGTCTACTTTGGTGCTATCTTTACCCGAAAAACATCCACCACCATGTGGAATTATTCCTCCATAAGTATCTACCATTATTTTTCGTCCGGTCAATCCTGTGTCTGCTTCAAAACCTCCAGCTATAAATTTTCCTGTTGGGTTTATTAATATTTTAATATTCTTTTTCTCTTCAGCAGAAAGGAGAGGGTAGATAATTTTTTCTGTAACTTCTTTTTTAATTTCTTCTAAGCTTATTTCTTTTTTGTGTTGTGTGCTTACCAAAACAGTATGTAATTTTCCGCCAGTATAAGTCACTTGTGTTTTACCATCAGGCTTTAACCATTTTATTTTTCCTTTTTTTCTAGCTTCTTCTAAACGTTTTGCGAGTTTGTGCGCGAGGACTACTCCTTTTGGCAAGAATTCTTTTGTTTCATCTGTCGCAAATCCATACATTATTCCTTGGTCGCCTGCTCCACCAGTATCCACTCCGAGAGCTATGTCGGGAGATTGTGTGACGATGTGCGCTGATATTTCTAGTTCCTCATCGTAACCGATTTCTTTGTAAACTTTGCGAGCAATTTTTACATAATCAACTTTTCCTTTTGATGTTACTTCTCCACCTATTACAAGTTTGCCATGTCCACCAAATGTTTCCACAGCTACTCGACTTTTTTTATCTAATTTTAAATATGCGTCCAGAATAGCGTCTGAGATTTGATCGCAGACTTTGTCTGGATGTCCAGAAGTTACGCTTTCCACTGTGTAATTGTTGTTGTGTTTGTATAACATAGATATAGGGTGATTCTATCACAAAATTAATAACTTGCTATAAAAATAAGGGTTATGCTATTATCTATGGATGTTAGACAAGAAAAAAATAAAAGAAAAATTAGAAGCTGAAAAAGA
>JBAWYA010000146.1:0-1906 GCA_037143815.1 bacterium
GGCAGCAGTATGACTTATACGAGGCAAAGAATGCATCCAAAGTACTGGTGATAGAAGATTCTTCTCATCATTACGATAACACTATGGCAGTGCTGCAGAAATTTGCCGAAGTCGTTACGCCGGGATCGTATTTGATAGTTGAGGATGGTATAGTGAACGAGTTAGGGATGACTAAAAAATATGATGGTGGGCCTCTTCGTGCGATAAATGAATTTTTAAGAAATCATCCTGAATTTATTGTCGATAAAAATTGGAGTAATCTATTTGGCCATAATGCAACATTTAACGTTAAGGGATACCTTTACAAGCAGCAGTAGTCTACGCGGCGCTTATACGGGGAGTTATTAAATGCTAGCCAATCATGAAGCGATGAAACTATTGGAAGACGAGCAATTTTGCATTGCCTATGAGATTGGAACACTGTCAAAAATTGTGACGCAAGAACAGTTGGAGCGCTGGGTCGCCGGGTTTTCATATGATCATACCGAACGCGAGCACACTTCAAGGTATCAGTGGGTAAGCAATTTTGTCTCCGGAAGAACCGTCCTAGATATAGCCTGTGGGACAGGGCGCGGTTGTCTTATCATGGCAAAAGAAGGAAACGCAAAAAAAGTGACGGGTTGCGATATTGACCCAAAAACGGTGAGATACGCATCCATACGAAACAAACACGACCACGTTAATTTCTTTGCACAAAATGGTGAGACCTTTACCAGTGATTGTGAATATGATGTCATAGTCAGTTTTGAAACAATTGAACATATTGCCAATGTAGAAAGCTTTCTAGAGCATATAAGAGAATCACTGAGCAACATGGGACAATTATTTATTTCTACTCCAATAAGCAGTATCGGGGTAAATGAAAAACCGGACAACCGGCATCATCTGAGAGAATGGGGTTTTTTTGAATTTCAAAAAATTATTTCGGCTTTTTTCAAGATCGATAAAATCTATCTTCAACTATACCCCCCGACCAAATCGAAATGGAAAGGAATATTGAATCTAAATAAAAATCTAAAGATGAATGATGCCATTTCCGCCCCCCAGTTGTGGGATCCAAAAATTATTCCGACAAAAGAGCTTGGAAAAAAACGAAATGGATATCAAATCATACAGTGTAGCAAATGAACCAGTTCAGAGGGGATACATTTGATGCAGAATCAAAAAAAATAGTGTTCATAATAACTTCAGTTATACACCCATCACCAAGTCCTCTTAGTTATTCGCCAGTCAGGTCTGTTTTTTCAGCGAGTGAGCGGGCAAGTCAGACTTTAAAGACAATTGATTCCGTCCGACTGCATTATAAGAATGCTCGTATATGCCTTATAGAAACGGGTTTAAATGCAAGTGTACCGTCTGAGTTATTGTCTGCGGTTGATAAGTTTATTTTTTTAGGCGATATGAAAATCGTTAGATATGCAACTGACAGCAGACATAAAGGATTTGGGGAGGCTATCGGTTTAATAGCAGCTTACAGACTACTTAAGGACTTAGGCGACTTCTATTTTAAGATAAGCGGCCGCTACTTTCTTACCGACAATTTTAATCCGAGACTTTGGGAGTTTGATAACTTTATTGTTCGTAAATACAGTGAAGATATATCAACTAGGCTGTATGCTTTTCCAAAGAGTCTTTTTTTTTCGTGGCAATTTGCCTTGATAAAAAGTCTTCCGTGGTTGTTGGCTGGGAAACAAATAGAACATGTCTTGCCAAAGTTTTTACCTAATAACTGTTTCAAGTATGTTGACAATTTAGGTGTTGCCGGCGCCATTTCGCCAAACGGAAAATTATTAGAGGAATAGTCTTACTTAATCACTAATTGTGGAAATAGCTATGTCAGTAAGAACACAGATCATCAATATCATTTCCAACTGTGCTACATCGGAGCGGGTCACCGGTCCTGATA
>JBAWYA010000147.1:0-1891 GCA_037143815.1 bacterium
AATTTACTTTTATTCGTTCTGACTGTCATGTCATAGTTTACCATAAGATCTTCAAGACCTTTAATCAATCTTCTTTGAATATAACCAGTAGTACTAGTTTTAACAGCAGTATCAATCAACCCAATACGACCACCCATAGCGTGGAAGAATAATTCTTGAGGAGACAATCCGTTAACATATGAACTTTCAACAAATCCACGAGCAACTGCTGAATCATCATACTTTGTATAGTGAGGAAGAGTTCTGTGTTCGAAACCATAAGGAATTCTTTTTCCATCTACGTTCTGTTGACCCAAACAAGCTGTCATTTGTTGAATATTAATTTCAGAACCCTTTGAACCGGCATTAAACATTACAACAAAACGATTATCGTTGCTCAAATTTTTGAGAGCCTCTCTGCCAGCATCGTTTTGTGCTTTGCTTAAAAGATTGTTTACCTTAGTCTCAAATTCTTCTTCATTTGTCTTTCCAGAGGTATTTTCAAAAATTCCAATTTGAACTTGGTCTATCAGATTTTTAACTTCTGTCTTTTTCTCAGTAATAATAGACACAATTTTATCATTTGTTTTAGAATCGGTAATTAGATCACTAATGCCAACACTAAACGAGCTTTGTTTCATATATTCGGTAACAATATTTTGTAAATCATCGATAAACTGTGCTGATGCCATATTACCGAAATCATTACAAACTCTGTGAATAAGTCCCTTGGTCCCCTGTCCTAAAATCCCCTTGTCCATTTGTCCGCGAATATATTTTCCATTAATAATTTCAATAATATTATTTGAAGTGTCTGATTTTTCTTTGTCTCCATCGTATTGCTTGTTTTTTACTTTCAATGATAACGGTGGCATAATTTGCGACATTATTTCAAAGCTTGTCACTTTTTCATTTCTATTCTTCTTTAACGCGTCTGGGTTTACACGATTAAACATCATCAACAAATTCATTGCGTCTTTCTGTGTAAACTCTATGTTTTCTCTAGTGAATCTATAAGAACCAAGCATTGAATCTTGGTAAATACCGATAATTGCAGCATTATTTGCTGGACTAATAATTTGATATGGTACTGCTGCTAAATTTTTTAATTCTGACTCGGACTCCGGGTCCTGAGGCATATGTAAATTCATTTCCATGAATTTCCCTAAAGTTTCCAATAGGGACAGACTATACCTTAAGCATTATCAGGTTGATTAAACCATCATATAATACCCATAACCGTCTAGTCGTTGAACCTTCTCCATTCTCTATCATAACGAGATTAGGAGCTTGGCTGCGGATTGCCCAATCCTTTACATTTTTACCATTGGGTTCGGCTATTAACCGAGTTCCTCACAATTGTTTCCAAAAGTGAGTGGTAGTAAAGGCTCTAAGGTGGTTTCCCGCAATTTGGTCATGTAGCTAAATGATTCTTTAACACTTTTATAATAATTTTCTTTTAAATTAGAATCATTTAACTAGGGAGTAACACGCTTTTCACGCTCCCTGTTGGGGACAAAATGTAATTACATCTATTGTCTATCCCCGTCAAAATCGGCATTGTAAGGTTTGGTCTGATCTTACAAAATCCTTACCATTTCTGGTAAGGTCGGAATACACCTTGTGCCTCATCAGGTTGATTAGACCATCATTTGAGACCCGTAACCGTCTACTCTCTGAACCTTCCCCATGCTCTATCATAACGAGTTTAGGGGCTTGGCTGCTGATTATCCAATTCTTTACATTTTTACCATTGGGTTCGGCCATTAACCGAGTTCCTCACTAATGTTTTCAAAAGCGAGTGGTAGCAAAGACTCTAAGGAACTTCCAGCAATTTGGTCACGTTGCAAATAAATCAATATACACTTGAGGCAAATCAAGTTTGTGTTCTATGTGATATTCTAATAAATTT
>JBAWYA010000148.1:0-1880 GCA_037143815.1 bacterium
TAAACGTACAAGAGAATTGATACCTAGATTCTTTTCATACATAAGCAGACCTGACGTGGCAGAAATATGAGTTTCTAAATTTTTAAAACCAAAACTATTAGCCAATTTTAAAGCTTTTTTATATTCCTCGATCTGTTTTTGTGCATGAGAAAAATCACGAGTGTCTTCAATATTTGCAAAATGAGCATAAAGACCAGATAAAATAATATTTTTACATTTTTTTATTTCTCCAAACAAATTTAGTAATTCACTCACTAAAAATCCTTCTCTTCCTAAATAAGCATCCACTGGTATATGAATTTCCTGCTTTATTTTAAGTCGTTTCGACTGTTCATCTATTTCTTTTAATTGTTTAATTGAAAAAACGGCGAGAATACAACCAGCTTTTACGACACGAGATAAATCTAACATTTGCACATAACCCAATAAAAAAGTCTTCTTTTGACTTATTTTTCGTAATAATTCCAATTCTTCTACGCTATCAATTTGAAAGAAATCTACATAAGACTCAAGAATTTTTGCAACCTCATTTTGTCCATGACCATAAGCATTACCCTTAATGGCAACAGAAAACTTCGTCCCCTTTTTTGTTAAATTTCTAAACTGCTTGATGTTATTTATCAAATTCTTTTCAGAAAGTTCTATATACGAAAGAGGTAAATCTTTTTTTTGCATCCTAATATCCGGCATTTTTAATAATTTTTTCTAATAATTGTAACGGGAAAATTTGTGGATTTTCGGCCAATGCTTGATGATATAAAACAGTTGAAGGAGTCAACCCAGGTAAAGTATTAACTTCAATAATTATAAGTGCTCCAGTCGTCACGTTCATAAAAGCATCTATACGAGCATAACCTTTAATTCCAACCTGTGTAGCTAATTTTTCTGCTGATTTGCGAGTTTTTAGAATAGTTTTTTCTTTAACTATTTTTATAGGTGGAGGTGTTATATTCACCCCGGTACCACCTTGAAATTTTTCTTCCACAGAAAGTACTTCATTTTCAACCACCGTTAGACTAGGATTAAAAGCATATAATTTTTTATTTATTTCCAAAATTCCAATAGTGATTTCTATCCAGCCATCTTTTCTAATATGTTTTAATTTGTTTCCCTTAAAATGAACAATATCTGTTCTGATAAACTTTTCAAAAAGGATTTCTGTGACGGTCTCACTTGGCATTTCTATAATATTTTTTTGATTATATAAGACTCCAGCCGGAATAAAATTTTTATTTTTAATTAAATATTCTAGATAATTTTTTAAATCAGTTTCTTTGTATAAATGTGCCACCCCAGTAGAACATCCATCATCTTTAGGTTTTACAATAATGGTTTTGGTATTTAGATTTAATTGAAGTTCATGCCAAAGTTCATTTATTTTCTCTATTTTTATATCTTTTAAAAAAACAACCTTTTGTGGCGCTGTATTTATTCCATTAATTCCTGTATTTCTTATAAACTCTCCTGTGGCAAATTTATCCATACAAAGACGAGAGATTTTTTCTTCTGATCCATTAAACTTAACTCCGTTTTTTGAAAGAATTCTTTGAAAATTACCATTCTCCCCATCTCCACCATGAAGACCCAAAAAAACAAATTTAGATTTATTAATAAAATCATTTAGAGAGATTCTTTTCGGCATAAAAAATGGCTCTGTGGCTTCATCGGAATTTAATAAAAGTTCTGCATTAACTCTTTTAATTATATTTTCAGTATTTTTTTGTCCCACTTTCACACTCTTTGCATTGGCTATTATTTCTTCTACCGTATGATTCAAAATAAAAGCATAAGGCAATTCCCAAACGTTATTTTCAAAATCTAAAAGGTACGGTTTCGGTTGATAAATACTAGATTTACGTAATTTAAGCCAAACATTTGTC
>JBAWYA010000149.1:0-1879 GCA_037143815.1 bacterium
ATGACATATATCTATATTACTTACCTCAATCCGTCCAAGCTAGTGAACCATTACGAAGGTATTGACAAATATTGTAAAAAGGTATATACTGTAGAAGTAACCTCATCATTTAAAACCAAAAGAGAAAGAAGAGAATTATATGGGTTGGGGAACTAGTCTTGTGATTGCCTTTCCTGTGGCGTTAACTGGAATGTTTGCGGGAACTGTTGTGTGGTTTTTGACCAAAAATATAGTATCGGTCGCCGTGTTTTCTTCTGTGAGCATGGTGGTGGTTGGTATATTGTGTTATCGACTTTTCAAGCGCGGTTAATCTGAGAAACCGAAAGCTCCCAGAACGTAGAGTTGACGATTCAGCTCAAAAAATTTAACAAAACCCTAACAGGGTGGTGAGAACCGCTCGTTAGGGTTTTCATTTTGTCTTTTTTGTAAAAATTATATTTATGTTATTATATTACATATGCCCTCCGAATCATTCCCAATTTCTAATAATAAACTAAATGATAACAAACAAGAACGCATACGCGATCAGGTAATTTCTCCGCACGTTGAAGCTGTTTTAGAGATTTTTAAGAAACGTTTCAAAAAAGAGTTGCCAGTATATATTGAAACTATTAAAGATATTTTTTATACATTTTTTGAGCAGGCAGTAGAAAATACACAAATATATTCATCAGAAAAAAATGGTGCTTCATTTCCATATACAGTCATAAATACTGTTGAACTTTCTAAAATTGTTTATTCTCATTACAAAACTGCTCCTTCTGTAAAAGTATTAGATGAGGTAGAAGAAAAACCAAAACATAAGATGGAATTTGTGCTTGGTTCTTTTCTAGATACAAATAATGGTAATCAATTTACATTTTTTGAAGAAGCAATGCACCAGTTTGTCAAACAATTACCTAAAGCATTAGAAGATATAGAGCAAGGTAGAGAATCGGATAATGATGATGTGTATGTATTAGGTTCTCCAACAAATGAACTTGGCACTGTATCAGCGGAGTTTTCTGATCGTATTAAAAATGGTAATGCTTTTAAAGAGTTTGGAACATTATACGCAGAATTTGTTGACTCACAGTTGCCAAAAGATGAGACACAAAGAAAGAATACTAATTTATATCTTTATGGTATTTCAATGGGAGGAAGTTTCGCTACTCAAACTGCTGAACAACTTTTAGCTGGAGGTAAAGTTACACAATCTCATGAATCTTCACAGCAATCTTTTATGCAAGTAAGAGCAGATACATTACCGGGAGCTAGCACATCACCTATAAAAAGATGGCAAGCTCCATTAGGTTTTATTGCTGATAGTGTATTTACAATAGCAACTAATGCATATACCAAAGCGGCAATTCTGAAGCAAAAAGAAGGTGCGGGTGCGGTAAATAAACTTTTAGCTAAACGAGGTATTACGCCAAACATGATTCCAGAACAAAAGAAAATGAAAAATGAAATTATTTATGGAGGTTCAAACATTGTGAGTGGAACAATTAAAGGAGAATATGGTGTGCTGAATGATTTATTTAAAGGGATTCCTATTGATAAAAGTCTCAAAATAACCGAAGTTAGAGGTAAATATGATGCTCTTCAATATTCAAGTAAGTTTAATGCTGATGTAGAAACTCAAAAAGCTGAACATTCAGGTTCTCTAGGGGAAAATTTAGTATCAACATCAGGGAATAGAAGAACGTTTGCTATTAATCAGGCTCATACTTTTGTCTTTTTTCGTGAAAATGAATTAAAAAGAATAGAAAAAGCCGCAGAGAGTCTTGAAAAATTAAGTTAGTGTCAACTTTAATGGTTGAGTATGTCGAAATTTTTCTTGCTTTTTATTGGTTTTTTATGATATTATGATTGTATGTCTACGATTACTTTACCAAAA
>JBAWYA010000150.1:0-1826 GCA_037143815.1 bacterium
GGGACCACCAAGAAAGGTTGTGAAACCTAAAATAAAAAAACTAGATAGAATAACAAACAAAATCAAAGATGGCACAATCAACATATTTACAAAAAAATCACCCACCTTTCCACCAGCAAATTTGCCTGGGTTTTCCCTTGCTTCATTAACCGTTTTTCTAATTTGTAATATTTCAAAAATCATAATGCCATTATTTTTTTACTTTAAAAAATAAAAGTTTCTAAATGAATAAGAGCAATACGAATTATTAACCAACATATTCAAACCTTTTTACTTTTTTGCCATCAACTTCTACTTCCTCTATAAACATAGAATAGGGACGCACAAACATAGAATAATCATCATAAAGTTTTTTATAAACAACCATATCTTCACCTGTCTCAGTGTGCCTAGCAATTCCAAGAACTTGATAACTTTTTTCTTTATTTTTAAAATGTCTATACTCACCCAACTTTATATTTTTATTTTCCATATTTTTTACATCATCCTCGAACCTTTTGGTACCTTTTTAGTTGGACAAAGCAAAACAACTCCATCTTCTTCGTCCATCAATCCCAAAGTAAGCACTTCAGAAATAAAAGATCCAATATTTTTCGGAGGAAAATTAACAACTCCAATAATAATCTTCCCTATTAATTCTTCCTTTTTGTAATTCTTTGTAATTTGCCCAGCCGACCTTTTGATACCAATTTCTGGACCAAAATCAACGACGAGTTTATACATGGGCTTCCTAGCTTCTGGAAAGTCTTCTGCTTGCAATATTTCCCCTGCTCTTATGTCTATCTTTATGAAATCCTGATAAGTAACTGTGTTGGTGATGATATTATTTTCCATAATAATTATTAATTTACTAAAGATTTTCTATGCTGGGGCGCATTTATTAACCCACATTTTTTATATTTATAAACTTCACCAGTAGCAGGATTTATAGCCCCACAAGGACAAGGATCATTACGTCCAATTTCACCACCCACATCAGCTATATCTGAAACATTACTAATAGGTTTTATACCACCCTGTTCTTCAGCTTGGCTTACAACCAAAGTTTGCTTTGATATATTATCTTCTGTTTTGACATTTACAACATTCTCAGCGCTTTGGCTTCGCTCAGCATCTGCTATATTTATTGTGCTCACTAATGAAAAAACTTGCTCTTTAAAAGCATCTTCCATTTGTTTAAACATCATCAATCCATCTTTCTTGTATTCCACAATAGGCTCTCTCTGACCATAAGCTCTCAGATTTACCGATGAACGTAAATAATCCATCGCTTCTAAATGTTCCATCCAAAGCATATCATTTGCATAAAAAGCAATCCTCCTTACAGTCTCAAAAAAGACAACATCTCCCAATTTCTTCCTTTTTTCTTCAAAGCCGACGTCTTTAGTCGGCTCCCCGACCAAAAGCGTCGGGGCTATTTTTTCTTTCCACTCTATTACCTCTTTCAACAATTTTTCAATCTCCACCTTATCAGCTCGCAACATTTTTTGTCTTCTCTCATAAATAATTTTTCTTTGATGATTCATCACATCATCATACTCAAGAGTATTTTTTCTAGCATCAAAATGAAAACCTTCTATTTTTGCTTGCGCTCCTTCTAGCGTCCTTCCAATAAAACGATTTTCAATCGGTTGATCTTCTGGTATACCAAATCGCCCCATCATACTTTTTATTTTTTCAGAACCGAAAACACGCATCAAATCATCTTCCAATGAAACATAAAATTGTGTTTCACCTGGATCACCTTGTCTACCAGAACGACCTCGAAGCTGATTATCAATTCTTCTTGCTTCATGTCTTTCAGTTCCTAAAACAAAAAGTCCACC
>JBAWYA010000151.1:0-1807 GCA_037143815.1 bacterium
TACTCCAATCAATGGATCCTTCAGAAAACTTCCTACATGTTCGAGCATTTCTTTATTGTCAGGATGTATTATGTCCGTTACTTCTGTTGTGGTACCTCCACAACCTCTAGAAGTCTTTTGAGAAAATGTTATTACTTTTCCCTTTTCAGCAATTTCATTTAATTTAATTTTTTGACGCTCGAGCTCTGTCAGGGCTTCTTTGTCGATTGGTATTTTGTGAAAAATGGGTCCAGCTCTTTCTGGGCGTTCGTTTTCTTTGTCTAAAAGTTCCTGAACAGTATGTATTCCATCTCCTGTTATTTCCGGCTGATCACGTTTCACGACTCCTGCGAGTTTTCCACCTATCAAAGTTCCTCGGAAAAGATAACCATTTAATTCTTCTTCTATTACAACAAGAGGCGAAAGTTTTTTTGCTTTTTTAAATCCGATTTTTAAATCATCTGGGGTATTTAGATGTATCATTGTGTGCCTCGAACGGGAACCGAGGTTTGGTTTGGTAATTACAGGCTTTGTAATAGTGTTGAATATTTTTAAAGCTTTTTCAAAATTCCAAGCGACTCCACCACGTGCGACAGGGATTCCTTCTTTTAGGAATTTTTCTTTCATTATTCCTTTATCATCCATCCAGCCCAGAGAATCAGCTTCTTTTCCTTCTGGCCTTGGAAGACCATCAAAAGTTATTTTTTTCCCTTTATATTCAGCTATAAAGATATCCCTCACTATCCCCAAGTGGAATTCATACATTTTAATACCACGTCTTTCTGCTTCAATCCAAAAACACTTTGAACGCCAAGAATCATGTTCATCTGGTTTGTAAGTATAATGTCCTAGTTTTAAAAAGACCATCAGACGATAAAATGGAAATGATATTTTATTTGAGATCGCCTCTGCTGTATTTTTAAAAAATAATTCTAGAAAACCAAAAAATGGTTCGCTTATCATTCCTAAAAGAACAGACATGTAAGCTACCCAATGTACTTCTTGCGCCGGTTCACAGTCTTTGCAATGTTTCATGGTTATATTATATCAGAAAATTTAATTTTTTTAATGCGCTATTGTGAAAGCGATTATTTTTCTTGCCCCTGCTTGTTTCATTATTTTCTTAGCTTCGTTTAAAGTTGCACCAGTTGTTGTAACATCATCTATTAATATTATATTTCTTCCATCCACTAATTCTTTATTTTTTACCACAAAAGAACCAATAATATTTTTTAATCTCTTACTTCTATCTTCGATTCGGGCTTGATGTTCTGTGTCCTTTGGTTTTATTAAAATATTTTTTTCTAAATTGAAATTAACATTTTTATCTAATTTTACCAATTCATTGCAAATCAATGTTGCTTGGTTAAAGCCCCGTTCACGTTGACGTCTGGGAGCCAGGGGGATAGGTATTAGAATTGATTCATTGAAATTTTCGAATTGTTTAAGGTCCGCTAATTCTTCTAAAATCCTACCATACATTATTTCTGCAAAAATATTTGCTAATTTACGTTTACCTTTATATTTTAAAAGCCAAATGGCTTTTTTAATTTTTAAATCACGATAATCAAATAAAGGAAATATCCAATTAGCACTTTCTCTTTCTGCTTCTCTCGAGGAAGAGAGGCACTTTATACACAAAAGAGCCCCCTTTTCTTTGCAAGAAAAGCAATTCACAGGGAAAACAATATCCAATATGGTGTTTAAAACCTTCATATATGATATAATATTATCACAAATGGATAATCCGTTTAAAAAAATTATTTCAAATATTTCAAATATTGGTTTTTTTGGTGGCAGCACGAGCGATAGTGCTGTGGGGATAGAC
>JBAWYA010000152.1:0-1797 GCA_037143815.1 bacterium
CGAAAGGTATAAGCATTATTGTGAAAATCAAACCAATTTGTTTCCAGTCGAAGTTTAGATACTCATATAAATATATTGGTGTGTAAATTACCATCCAGGCAAAAAAGAATTTTAGGATTAAGTTTATCAAATAGATTTTTGATAGACTTTTGTTTTTTATGAAAACTTTTATTGTTTTTAAAATTGGAACTTTTGTGTATTTAGGATCTTTAAAATCGTGAAGGAACATTATAAAAATAATCGAGTTTAATAACATGAATCCTGCAGAAAATAAATAAATACCCTGAAAAGAACTCTTTGCGATAATCCCACCAGAAATAGTTTGGGCGAATATCCAAGCAAAATTTATTATCATTAAATAAAGTCCACGGAATTTGCCAATACTGGAGTTCTTAGAAAAATCTTCTATGAAGATATCAAGTGATGCGATAATAAGATCAGTGGAAATAAAATAAAGAATGATTCCCAAAATTGCAACAAATACATTGTGAGTAAAAGCTAACATTACGAGAGACATGAATCCAAGTAATGTAAACAATAGTGTAGTAAAACGATTACCGAATCGATTCAGAATTTTAGGCATCTTTAATAGCCCCCAAATTGCAATGATTGAAGCAAGTATATAAATAATACCTACATAATATTCTCCGATGTAAGTTTCTAAGAAACTAGAATTAATATAAGAAGTAAGTGCGAGAGGAATAGAAAACAAAAATCCTGCTAAAAATATTATTGTTCTGTTTTTTTTCATTGTTTATTTTATACACTTAACACAACTGGGATAACTAGAGGTCTCTTGGCGGTTTTCTGGTAAAGATATTTTGATATTGTTTCACCTAGTGAATTTTTTATGTAATCTAAATCAATGGGGCTTCCACTAGACATTTTTATTGTAGCATCTTCTACTGATTTTTTAATTATTATTCTTACTTGACGTAACAATTCTTGATTTTCTTTCAAATAAACAAAACCTCGTGATATTAAATCTGGAGATTTTTTTAATTTTCCGGTATTTTGGTCTATGAGTGCAATAACCACAAACATTCCATCCTGAGCAAGCATTACTCTATCTCTTATGACAACATCTTGTACATCTGAAATTGCAAATCCGTCCACCATCATAGGTGCACTTGGTGCTTTTTCTTTTCGTAGTTCGATTTTTTGTCCATCAGCTGATATTTCGATTACAGATCCATTGTCTGGTACTACGATATTTTCTTCTGACATTCCTAGTTCCATTGCTAACTCTTTATGTAGTTCGAGCATTGAATGATTTCCGTGGATTGGTATGAAAAATTTAGGGTGAGTTTTCCTGTGAAGCCATTTTATATCTTCTTGATTTCCGTGACCAGTAGCGTGGACAAAATCTTCACCTGCTGTTCTATAACTAATTATTTTTACACCTTGACGTGATAGGTTGTCTTTAATGCGCCTAACCTTTATTTCATTTCCAGGAACAACTGAAGAAGAAAGTATAATAGTGTCTCCTTTTTTAATTGCAAACTTCATGTTTGATTTATTTGCTGCACGAGAAAGTGCTGAAAATTCTTCACCTTGAGCTCCGGTCATAAGGATAACCATTTTGTTTGGTGGGTAGTTGTTGGCTTCTTCTATTGGTATTATTGTTCCTTTTTTGGGCTTGAAGAAATTGGCCTCTATCGCAACGTCTATGTTTGTTTTCATAGAACGTCCGTCGATAGCAATTTTTTTACCCAAAGATTCTGCCACTTTTATAACATGTACTAATCTAGTAATAGATGAAGAAAACGCTGCAATTATGATTCTTCCATTTATTTT
>JBAWYA010000153.1:0-1789 GCA_037143815.1 bacterium
CCTTCGAAGGATACCTTGATATCAAAAATTCTGAAAAAGATAGTTCCTTCGGTATTTTAGAGGGTACATATAAAAATGAAATTTTGCTGGCAGATTATACTTTCTTGTCAGAGGAAACTATGTCTGTTAATCAAGTAATCTTTAAAAAAATTGGAAATAATTTTATTCGAGGATATGGGAATAGAGATGATGCCACTGGAACTCGTTTTGTTGATTTGAGTAAAATAACTTACGATTCTTCGGTTCCATACATAAAGGTTTCTGAAAATGAATGCCCTGCCTCTCCTCCAGTCGTCCAACCAAATATCACCTTGAAAGATGGTCGCCAGTGTTATGCCTTCAGCCATGAGGCCACTAGCACTGAACCATACACATCAAATGAATTTTTAGATATAAATATAAGTGGCACAAAAGTAACAGGCACTAAAAACGGAACGCAGAAAGGTCCAGATTTGACTAATGGTTACACTGGCACAATTGTCGGGACCTTAAAAGAAAACACTATCACCGACATTTATTCATATGTAGTCGAAGGATCAGCTGGTAAGGAAAAAGAAATCTACCAAGCAAGCAAAACAGGCATAGAAAAATTACGCTATCCCCTCGTTGAAGAAAAAGGAATTTTAGTTCCCGATCTCACTAAGCCCTATCAAAATCTCTCTTATTCTCGTGTCGGCTGTACTTCATCAAACTAAAATAATTAGTTTTGCTATAATTACTTCATGTCTTTAATAAAAAGAACTCGCAATTGGTACGGCCGTTTTGAGCGCCCTATTTCATCCCTGTCGCTTATTTTAGGGTTTATTTTTGATGCAATTACTTTAAAACGAGTAGACACACTCTGGGAAAATTTTTGGATATTGAGTCACCTTATTATTGTTGGAATTTTTATTGCATTGATACATATTAAAGAAAATGAGGTTGGTGATGAGAAAAACCCTAGTAAAGCTCACTTTTGGTTTGTAAATATCCTACAGTTTTTCTTCGGAGGACTGCTCTCCACCTATTTAGTATTTTACTTTAGAAGTACTGATTTTTTTGCCACCTGGCCATTCATTCTTATTCTTGCATTTGCTTTTATCGCAAACGAATCTTTAAAACGTCACTATGTCCGACTTAGTTTCCAAGTAAGTTTATTTTTTCTTTCAATTTATTCCTTTATGATTTTCTTAGTGCCGGTAATAATGCATAGAATCGGCCCATTTATCTTTTTATTTTCTGGAATTATCAGCCTTATTTTCATTATATTTTTTATACTGATTTTATTTTACTTTATAAAAGATAAATTTACTGAGAGTAAAAAAATGATTGCGTCCTTAGTTTTGAGTATATTTATATTGGTTAATTTTCTATATTTCACCAATCTAATTCCACCTATTCCCCTATCGCTCAAAGACGTAGGTGTATATCACTCTATCCAAAAAAATCAAAATGGCAATTATGATGTCACCTATGAAAATTATGGATGGAAAGAATATTTCAATTTATACAAAACATATCAAGAGGTTCCAGGCTCTCCTGTATATGTATACAGTGCAATCTTTTCTCCTAAAGATTTAAACCTTATAATCACTCATGAATGGCAACACTATAATGAAACGCAAAACAAATGGATAATAGATAGAACAATAAACTTGCCTGTAACTGGTGGAAGAGATGGTGGCTTCCGTACATATTCGATGCGCTCAAGTTTGGCTTCTGGAAAGTGGAAAGTTTTTATAAAAACAGAACAAGGTCAGACCATAGGTAGTTTACGATTTAATATATTACCTGTTTTAGTAGAGCCAAT
>JBAWYA010000154.1:0-1777 GCA_037143815.1 bacterium
GAACTTCTAACCAAGATCTTTATTCTGTTATTATTGATAGATATCAAAAGAAACTTGTCCGTTATGTAAATAATTTAATTAAAAATGAAGACAAGGCAATTGATATTGTGCAAGAATCTTTTATAAAAGCTTTTATAAATTTAAATAGTTTTAATATTGAAAAGAAGTTTTCTAGTTGGATTTATCGCATAGCACATAATCAAGCAATAAATTTAGCTAAAAAATATCAAAAAGAGACTCCGCTATTGGAGGATTGGGATTTTAAAAGCGATGACGATATTGAAAAAGATTTTGAAGAAAAAGAAACGACAGAAAAAGTTGAAAGGTGTTTAAAAAATATCCCTTTGTTATACTCTGAACCACTTTCTTTATATTATATTGATGAAAAATCATATGAGGAAATCAGTGATATTTTAAGAATACCAATGGGTACCGTCGCCACCCGTATTAATAGAGCTAAAAAGATAATGAAAAATATATGTCAAAAGAATTAAAAGATATTACTGAAAATGTGATGGGCCAAATCCATCAAGGCAAAGCAAAAATGAAGCCGAGAATATATTTTATTGTTGGGTCTATTTTAACCTTGGTTGGATTAGTATCTTCCGTTGTTGTTTCAACTTTTCTTATAGGATTAATAAGATTTTCGTTGCGTACCCATGGACCAATGGGGCAATATAGATTTGACCAAATGACATCTAACTTCCCTTGGTGGACAATCATACTTGCCATTCTAGGTTTGGTAATAGGTATTTGGCTTATCCGCCAATATGATTTTTCATATAAAAAAAATCCTTGGATCATAGTAACTGGTTTTATTTTAGCAATAATTGTAGCTGGATACGTCGTAGACATGACAGGCTTAAACGACACAATGTTCAAATATGGTCCCATGAGAGGAATGATGAACGGACTTCTTCAAGGAAATAATTTTCAAAATAACCCACAGAGAGGAATGATGAGAAATGGTATCCAAAATGAACAAGGATGGAATAGATGATAAAAAATTAATAATTATTACTCCTAGTTCTGCATCCAATTAGTATGTATAAAAAAGAACCATAGAAATATGGCTCTTTTTCGATGTGCGGCTGATGGGGCTTTCCTTACAGGAACAGTATACCAATTGCATCTTTTGAAATTTTAAAAAATTCCAAAAGCTCTCAATCGGTTTCAGCACCCATACAGAAGTGATAACATCACTTCCTCATCCACGCATTAAAAAATACCCTTTCGGGTATTTTTTAATTTGCGCGGCTGATGGGTGCTGACCCCACGGCCTCCCACGTGCACTAAATCCAATATTTTCATAAAGGCGTGGACTATATCTTTACCATACTCCAATAAAAACTGGAGCTTAGGTACTTTGGTATCTAGTCTCTACGGCGCCCTTGATAAAACATCAAGGTTCCCTCGGTATTCGCATATTTACTAATTTAGTAAACTTAGCCTTCACCGATATCCCAAAGAGTTTCAATTTGCCATTTCGACAAAAAGCTGCACGAATCTACAGGCGGGTGCTCTACCGTTGAGCTACAGCCGCAAGCGCATATATTTCTCAAATACATCCTTTTTCCTTTTAAGGAATAATTTAGATGTATCCATACCATTATACATAAAATCATATAATTTCAAAGCATTTGAAGTACTAAATTGAAGTCTGGCAAATTGTCTTTTTTTAGACTTGTAAATGCACCCGCCTTCCATGCCTACACGATTAAGTCTGCTTTGTAATTTTTTTAAGAATTCATAAGAACATGACGTGAAAGCAATAAAA
>JBAWYA010000155.1:0-1774 GCA_037143815.1 bacterium
AGATATATTACGAAAACTAGGGCCAAGATAGAAGAGCAAGAAAAGGCACTTGGAGAAAAAAAATTTAACGAAGAGGAAAACAAATTTCAACTTTCCGAAATTATGCAAGCATTGGTAGTTGATTTGATGAATCGAGACTGGTTTAAAAATTGTAAGACTATTATGACTTCGGATTTTGATGATTTGAAAAATGGCTTTGATGCTGTTATGAAACGGGGCGAAGGATACCTAGGAATATCTATCGATTTCACTGTGTCCAATAAGGAAAATATAATACAGGGTAAATTAGAAAAAGAATGGAAGAGAAATATAAAAGACGGAAATATTCCCAGGGTTAAATACTTTGAAGACCCCGATACAAAGCAAAAGGGAAACCTATTGGTCCCAAAATTTATTGTTGGTGCGTCAAAGACGGATGTTGAAACTTTTGCTAAGGCGTATTTAGGAAACGAAGTTGAAAGCTTAAATGATCATCCATTCAAATACATAATTCTCCTCCAAATGGAGGAACAACTACAAACGGTTCTGGATTATTATGAAAATGATGAGAAAATCAATAATAAGAAATTCGAATTCGCCCGAAGAAAATATAATGATATTCAGACGATACTTCGTAGCATGAAAAGAGATATTCATCTCGACGAAGAAATGCGTAAAAAAATAGATATTTTTGAATATTCAAAAGAAAATATTGCCCTTAATACGATGAGGAAGTTTAGAATAACCAGAGAATAGAAATGAAAATAAAAGTTCTCTATGAAGATAAAGATATATTAGTCATAGACAAGCCGTCTGGTATTTCTGTGCATCCCGACGGGAGGAGTAAAGAAAAAACTATAACAGATTGGGTATTAAAAAATTATCCAAAAATGAGAGGAGTGGGAGAACCCATGACTTTTGAAGGTAATGAGATAGATCGTCCCGGGATTGTTCATCGATTAGACAAAGATACTTCAGGGGTTTTGGTTTTGGCAAAAAATAAAAAAGCATATGAATTTTTGAAACAACAATTCCAAGACAGAGAAATAAAAAAAATATACAATGCAATTGTCTATGGTTCTGTTAAAAATGATCACGGGGTTGTAAATAAACCAATTGGAAGGAGCCCTTCAGATTTTCGAAGGCGGCTTGCAGGGCGAGGTGCACGTGGGGAACTTCGTGAAGCAATAACGGAATATAAAGTTTTGAAAAGATTTGAAAATAATAAACTCAAATATTCTTTTCTTGAGATACGTCCCAAAACAGGGAGGACGCATCAGATTCGTGTGCATATGAAATATCTAAACCATCCAGTAGTTTGCGACTCACTTTACGCGCCGAAGGAGCCTTGTCCAAAAGGATTAAAAAGATTAGCGCTTCATGCAAAGTCCATTGAATTTCAAAACTTAAAAGGAAAGACAATAAAAATTGAATCACCCGTACCAAAAGAGGTACTCATGTTAGTTAAATAATTATTTATATTAATGTTCCCATCTAGGTGTTATCAACAGGAGGTGTATTAAACCTAATTTTTATAGGGAAAAGATAGTTTACCTTTATTTTCTAATTTTGCTATATTGGTAGTATGTGTGGAATTGTTGGATACATTGGGAAAAGAGAAGCGTGGCCAATCTTAATTAAAGGATTGGAGCGTTTAGAGTATCGAGGATATGATTCTGCTGGAGTGGCAATCATGAATTCAGGAGATATTTCAGTGTATAAAAAACTAGGGAAGGTTTCAGAACTTTCTAAATTTATAAAAAACAAGAGTGATAAAAATATTTCTGGGCTTGTA
>JBAWYA010000156.1:0-1765 GCA_037143815.1 bacterium
TGTAAACTATCTTAATTAAGTTTTAAAAATCACTCACTGGAAGGATGAGTGATTTTTAATTTAGAGTTACTACTTGTTTAGTTAATTTAATCATGGATTTAAAGCATCCCATTAATTCTCTCTTTTCTTCATTCGTTCCATCTCTTAGGATGTATTTTGTATAAGTTCGTAAATCTATTTCTTCGTGAATTTTTGAATTATCTTTCATCCCAAGTACACCTTTATTGAATCTATTATGTCGCCTCAACTCTTCTTCAAATTTATGTTTTATGCCAACTTGATTTATATCTAACTTATCCACTAATTTTATTAATTGTTCTGTTAGTTCTTCCTCTCTCATATATGGATTTTTACAGTGTCTATCTTTTGATCGTCCACATCCATAATAAATATATTTAGCCACAGTTCCATCTTTTAGTTGTTTATATTTTTCTTCAGCAGATATGCCTGACCCGCATAATCCACAAGTCATTAACTTTGTGAAAGCAAATTCATGACTCTGTCTTACTATTTTATCTCTTTTGAGTCGTTCATTTGCTTTATCAAATAATTCTTTTGTGACGATAGGTTCATGTTTTCCTTTGTACCAATTTCCAGAACTTCTCGGATATTCAAACGTGCCATAGTAAAAATCATTTTGAATAATTCTAAAGATATTACCTAGTGCAAGGCTATGATTCCCAGGGGTCTTAAAATTCAACTCAAATTTAAGCCATTGATGTATTTTCCTGCCACTCCATTTGTCGTATGCCATTTTCTCAAAAATCTTTTTTACTATAGGTGCTCTATCTGGATCAATAATTACTTCACATTTCTTATCCATGTGTTTTTGATTAAAGTATCCTAGTGGTGCTACCCCGGGCCACAACCCCATCTCCACTCTTGTTCGTAACCCTCTTTTTACATTGATACCTCGATTGTCATTTTCAAGTTTAGCTTGTGATCCAAGAATCATCAGTAAGAACTTTTCGTTTGGATTATTTCTGAAGCTCTGACTATATGTTCTTATTTCTTGAAGTTTCCCTGAGTCCATTAAATCTACTATCTTTCCAAGATCACCTGCATTTCTTGAAATACGATCTGGTGCCCAAGTAAGTATACCGTTGAATTTCCCATCTCTTAATTCATCTACAATTTCGTTAAACACTGGTCGCTGTCCAGTTTCCTTCGCACTATGTGATTCACGCTTCATTGTCACCACCTCAAGCCCTTCACGATCTGCCAATTGAAGCATCTCTTTTATTTGACTATCAATACTTAATATTTGTCGCTCCTCAGATTCAGTTGATTTTCTGGCATAAAGGCAATATTTAACCTTTACTGGGATTGCTGGTTTAGCCCTTAAACCCATCCCTGGTTGCATTGTTGTTTCCATATACCTAATGAATGACGCATACACCCCAAAGAGTCTAGAGCGTCTCAAGTGCCCAAGTGTTGGTAACTTTTAGTAAAAATACATATCACACAAGGCTATTGTTTTGGTAAAAAGTCCATAAAAGTGTATGATTATAAATGTGAAAATATCGAATAATTTAACACCAGTTAAATCATATTTACTTGGTCTAATTACAGGCCGAGGGCATTTTTTTAAGGATAGTAAATCTATTGCTATTGAGTTTTCGCATACGAACGAGTTTGTCTCTGGAATTGCTCATTGTCCTTTATGTGGGTGGTTAGCTACAGAAAATGGTAATGGTTTAAAATGTAAAAATCCTAATTGTGGTCACGCAGTTGATCCATCTGTAAAGAAAACATACAACCAACC
>JBAWYA010000157.1:0-1750 GCA_037143815.1 bacterium
TTATCACCACACTATCATTACCGTATAATACTTCTAATTGCTTATCCAGTTCCGCTTCCAGTGCATCTGTTTCCGCTTTTATTTGTTGCATCCTCATTGAATCAAAACTGCCTTTTTTAATTGCCATGATATCTACTCCATTCTAAAGGAACAATGATTACCAAAGATGATATTACCACAAAATATCAGTATTTGCAAAGCTTGACTTCAAACTCTAATGGAACCGTTAGTTAATAATTTGTTAAAAACTTCTTTCGGCGTTTTCCAATTTAAAACTTTTCTTGGTCGTTCATTTAAAAGTTTCTGAACATATTTTAACTCTTTTCTCGTAACAGTGTTGAAATCTGTTTTCTTCGGAAAAAACTGTCTGATAAGTCCGTTGGTGTTTTCATTCGTTCCTCTCTGCCACGGAGCGTGCGGGTCAGCGAAATATACTTGTATCTTGGTGTCTTCGGTAAACAATTCGTGACGGCTCATTTCAGTTCCACGGTCGTGTGTAATGGATTTGCACATTTCTTTCGGAAGTCTCTTTACTGTCCTTGCAAATTCTTTTCGTACGGTTTCCGCATCTTTTGCTTTGAGTTTAACAAGAATGGTGGTTCTTGTTGTTCGTTCAACGAGCGTGCCAATGGCGGACTTGTTTCCTTTTCCAACCACCAGATCGCTTTCCCAATGCCCCGGAACGGTTCGTGATGCCACCTCCGATGGTCGCTCTCTAATGCTTATCATATTGGGTATTTTTCCTCTTTCATCAGTATCTCTTTTCCTTCGCCTTCTTCCTTCTGCTCCTTGCCTTAAGTATGAAATGAGTTCTTTCCGAAGTTCTCCTCTTGGAAGCGTGTAGAGGTAAGTATATATGGATTCGTGTGAGATGCGCATAGTGGTATCTAAATCATATATCGTCTTAAGTGTTTCATCAATCTGTTCGGGAGACCAGCGAAGCTCAAGTTTCTCATGTATGTATTTTTTAAGCAACGGATTGCTTTCAATTTTTGATTTTCTTCTTGCTATTCTTTTTTTTAAATCAGCTTGTTCTTGTCCGAGAATTGCGGAATAGGTGAATCTGTTTGTTTTTGTTCTTTGGAGTTCTTTGATGACACAGGAGTGATTGCGATTTATCTTTTCGCTTGATTCGCGAATACTCAAGCCCTTAGCAAACGAGATAACCAGTTGTTCTCGCTCAAGGAAGGTAAGGTGATGTGATTTATTCATTTCTTCATCATACAGGTGGTTCCGTTAGAAGTTGAGAGTGCCAAGTGAAATATTTGACAATAAATAATATCATGTGTTATCATTGACGTAGACTAAAATGAGGGAGTATTGAGATGGTAAAAAAGAAATATAAAGGTAAAGCTGATATACCGGCAATCATTGAATCGCTTCGCGTTGCGGAAGAATATATCGCAAGTGCGAATATGGAAGATCAAAAAATCGGCGCATCAATGAAAAGTCTTTTTGGGAAGGTGCTCGCCAAACGCCGGCAAGAATTACAAGAGGCGATTGAAAAATCCGCCAAAGCCAAAAAAACAAAATTTTGGCGCGAAAAATAAAAAACAAAAATGAGGCAATATTTCGCATATGAGAAATATTGCCTCAACTTATTTTTCGGTATAGACGGACGAGGTTTTATAACCCCGTCCGTTTTTTATATATCTATATAGAATTTTCTACAGGACAAGATTAAACCCTTGTCCGGTTTTTTATTTTTTTTACTTATACATATTTCGCATACGCGAAATATGTATAAGTA
>JBAWYA010000158.1:0-1738 GCA_037143815.1 bacterium
GTCT
The DNA here is from genome assembly GCA_037143815.1 of bacterium. Lineage (GTDB taxonomy): Bacteria > Patescibacteriota > Minisyncoccia > Phycocordibacterales > UBA9973 > UBA9973. The sequence continues at coordinate 5 of JBAWYA010000158.1, forward strand.
GTAGGTGAAGTAGATGAAAATTTTGATCCAAATATACATCAACCTGTAGAAATGGTATTGACAGATAAAAAAGAAATGGATCATAAAATTTCAAATGTAATTCAAAAAGGATATAAGCTTGGCAAACGTGTTTTGCGTCCAGCGAGAGTCAATGTTTATGAGTATAAAGAACCAAAAAGCTAGAGTTTGTGAACATTGTGGGCAAAACTTCTCAATAATAGAAGAAGAATTAGTCTTATACAAAAAAGTTGATATAGAACTGCCAAGGATATGTTTCTTTTGCCGAGTTAAACAGCATTTATCTTTTTGGATGTTTGGAAAGTTTCGTAAAGGTAAATCTGATCTTTCAGGAGATAGTTTGATTACAGTTTTACCCGAAAAAGCTAGATACCCTATTTATCCTCTTTCTGAATGGCATAGTGATAAATGGGATGCTATGGATTTCGGTATGGATTATGATGAGAGTCAGTCATTTTTTAAACAATTACAAGATCTTCAAGAAAAAGTTCCTCATCCTCATCAAAATGGCGCGAATAATACCAAATGTGATTGGTGTGATGATGTCTGGAATTCTAAAAATTGTTACTTATCTCGTTCAATGGAAGAATGTGAGGATTTATTTTATTCATACAGAAATGTGTGGGTCAAAAATTCTATAGACGTTGTTGTTTGCTATAAAAGTGAGAAATGTTACGACTGTTCAGATTGTTACAATTCATATAAACTTTTTTACTCGAAACATTCTCGCGATTGTATAGATTCAAGTTTTTTATATGATTGCAGAAATTGTCAGAATTGTTTTATGTGTTGGAATTTGCGAAACAAGTCTTTTTGCATAGAAAATATTCAATACACGAAAGAAGAATATAATAAAAAATTAAAATCTTTTAATTTGGGTTCATATGAGTCCATTCAAAATCATAAAAATAATTTTGAGAAAATAACCAAAAAAGAAATAATTCATCGACAAAATTTTAATCTGAAAGTGTATGATTCTGATGGAGATTATTTGTTAGATTGTAAGAATTGTCACAATTCTAATACTATCAATGATTCTGTAGATTCTTTTAATTGTATCCGTGGAATGAAACATAAGTCTGACATTGATGCTAATAATTGCTGGTATTCCGAATTGGTCGGTAATTGTCATGGTTGTTCTCATTGTTATTGTCTTAAGTATTGCAACTGGTCTACTTCGCGATACTCGGAGTATCTAGATTTATGTATTGAATGCGAATATTGTTTCGGTTGTGTCGGACTCAAGAAGAAGAAATATTGTATTTTAGATAAACAATATACGAAAGAGAGATATGAAGTTTTAAAAGAAAAAATTATTTCTGATATGAAAAATAGGGGAGAATACGGTCAATTTTTACCATATTCAATGAGTGCTGGGCCTTTTAATTTCTCTACCAGCTATTTATATTTTTCAGATACAAAAAAAGAAGACATTTTGAAACTTGGTGGTTACTGGGAAGATATAGATGAAAGTCATATTGAAGGAATACCTACAAGTGAATTACCGGATGATATAAAAGATGTTTCTGATGACATTATTACTAAAGCTCTCATTTGTCCAGAAACAGGTTGGCGTTTTAATATTGCTAAAAATGAACTTTCTTTTTACAAAGAAAACAATATTCCATTACCACGATATCATTTTGATGTCAGGACGAGAAATAGTTTGAAATATTTAATTGTTTTACAATCGTATCCATATACTTGTTTCTATTG
>JBAWYA010000159.1:0-1687 GCA_037143815.1 bacterium
ATTCACAACTCCAGAAAAATTATAATGGACTGAAAACAAATCAAAAAAAACAATAGCTACAGAATTTAAATATGAAATATTTAATAACATAATGCCAACTTTAAGAAAAACAGGAGAATATATAATGTCAAATAATGAAAAAAAATCATTTAGTGAAATATCAAGTGATTTTAATAAATTAAAAGAGCTTCTAGATAAAAAAACCCCAGAAAAAATTATATAAAATTATTGTATACTAAAAATTGAGTTGGTTTCAGTACTATTATAGGCTGTGTCATATGAGATTAGTTTTAGGTTGTTTATGGTTTTTAAGTTGGTTAAATCAGAAGGAGTAAAAGAAAAATTAAAAGGTGGTTTTATTGTTTCTAAATAAACATCATTTATAAAAACTTCTACTTTTTGAAGTGGAAAGGTACCATAACTTGCTATTTTTAATTGTATTTTTTGGCTAGGGTCATAAACAGTTGTTGTGTCTGGACTCACAATAGAAACAGAAGGCTTATCAATGTTGGTATGGATATCATCATAGGAGTTTGGTTTGTCTGCCCAAGTAACAATAGGATATTTATAACTATTTTGTGTCCACCAATTTTCTATTGGGATTTCCCAGTGTTCAAACTGCGAGCTGTCGCTTGGGTTTGAAGGGGAGGGTCCTCCTATATTATTTTTATCTACCCAATATAAAATTGAGTGCACGTTGGTAATTACTTTTTCTTGCACTGTTTCTTTTGGGGTAAATTCTGTTGCTAGTTTTCCTGAAATTTTATCTATAAAAAAGTTTTCATTACCTTGCCAAAAACCCCGTAAGGCAGGTTTTACTTTTGTTGGGTCAACACTTAAATCTGGTTGCTCAAATTTATCATTGGGTAGTATTTTTAGTGCTTCGGTAATAAACTTGTTCCAAATAGGACCAGCGACAGCCGAGCCTCCTTTTTTCATTGGCTTGTTATCATTATTTCCAGCCCAAACGCCAACTACAATAGAGGGCGTATACCCAATTGTCCATGCATCTTTGTTGTTATTTGTGGTACCTGTTTTTACAGCCACATCTTTACCAGGAATCATAAGTACTGAGTTTGCTCCAAATGTTGGAGTACGAGCAGTATTATCGGACAAAACATCGGATATTGTTAAAGCAACGTTTTTTGATAAAACATCGTGAGGATTTGGTGTGTATTCTTCTAAAACTTTTCCACTCTGATCTTCTATTTTTAAAATGCCAGTGTACGGATTTCTTGTGCCATTATTTGCAAAAACTCCATAGGCTGAAGTTATGTCTAAAAGCGAAACTTCACCACCTCCGATAACGAGAGTAAGACCATAGCGATTAATATCGGCAAGGGTACTAATTCCCATACTTTCTGCTGTTTTTAGTGAGTCGGGGAGACCTGCAAGGTAAAAAAGTTTTACGGCGACAATGTTTATTGATTGGGCAAGAGCATCTCTTAAGCTCATTGGCCCACGAAATTTACCATCATAATCATCTGGTTTATAACAATCACTTTGGCTGTGTCCCGGAAGTGCCTTCCCATAAGCGTCACAGGTTGTTTGGAATTCAGTTGGAAGGTCAAATAGTACTGTATCAGGAGTAAACCCCTTAGTGAAGGCTGTGGCGTAAATAAAAGGCTTAAAAGACGACCCAGGTTGTCTTACTGCTGTTGCAACATTAAAATTGCCATCTAGATCG
>JBAWYA010000160.1:0-1684 GCA_037143815.1 bacterium
TTTTAAAAAATTAAAACTTTATTTTCTTTTCTCAAAATAAAAAATTCGTATTTTAAAAAATTTATTTAATTTTCTCTCCTAGAAAAAGCCTGGAATCAAAAAACATTGAACTTTCCACTCATTTCGACTCGGTGAATTCAAATTTCTTACTAATTTCGAGGGAAAATGAAGAGTTAAAGGTCCAGCTGGATTGTTTAAAAGAAGAAAATTTCAAAAACAAAATAAGAGCATTGAGAGAGTCTCACTTCCCTGGTCGAAGTCTTAGGAACTTAAAAGACGAGTTAGAATCTCATTTGGGAAAGCATTTCTATGCATATTTAAGTAAAATCGAGGCTGGAGCACTTCCATCTATAGATTTTATAAAGAAAATAAAAGAAGCCTACAATCTTTCAAAAGACGAATACGAAACACTGGTTCAGGCATATTTTAGACAGAAGTTTGATGATGAATTTACAAATGAAAGTCAAAGAAGTGGTGTTTCTTTGGAGCCATCTCTTCTATTTAGAAAAGTTAACAAGAAGAAAAAATAATGAAAATGAGAGTCACTAAAAATTGGAATCCTTTAGCTGATTCTTATCAGTTAACAAAACAAGAGATTGAATCTCAGGTTTTAAGTGATCTTTCAAAGTACCGTCATAAATATAGCGAAAAATATGGTAAACCTGCACCAACTCCTCTTGATGTTGATAATTATGTCCAAGAACTCTGGGGATTTAATGTCATTTTTGAAAAAGTAGAATCCGATTCTATAGATAAAGAAACTCTAGGATTTTTGAGACCAGAAAAACAAGAAGTCGTGATAAATGAAGAATGTGATAATCAGCGAAGGATCTCATTTACAATAGCACACGAAGCTGGACATCTATCTCTTCATGGACCTTTATTTATAAAAAAAGACGATATTATTTCTGGATGGAAAAGTTCTCCTCTACATAAGAATACTAAAAAATCAGATTCTGCTCATATTCGTAGAGAATGGCAAGCAAATGTATATGCAGGATCACTTCTTGCTTCTCAAATCGAGATTGAAGAATTACTAAGAGAATTGGGGCTTATTAAAGACCAAACACTAATACCTTTCAATCTAGATGTTCACTTCTCAAAATTTGAAGAACGATTTTGTCTTTCAAAACAAGCTCTCCAAATTAGACTTGAGCATTTAAAGATACCAGTAATAAAAACAAATACAGTTTGAGGGTCAAGAAAAGCCACCAATTTTTGGTAGCTTTTCTGGGCGTTTAAATTGAATAGGAGTTCCTTCCTAAAACGCTCCGTGTCGATTATTCGATATTAGCTATGAAAACAGTAAAGCTTCAACACCTCTACTCTACCATAACTAGCGCCCAATTATCAACCAATCTAATACTACAATATGAGTAAAGGATCTAAGACGTTTCCGCTTGGTAGAGACTCAAGAACTGGGGAATTTATCCCAGTCAGAGAAGCTGAGCGACGTCCTAACACTACTACCGTTGAGCGTATCCCAAAACCTGGGAATGGCGATACTGGTAGAAGTGGTAGGAAATAATGACTGTTTCCTTGCTCAGTAACCGATATGCAACCTGCATGGCAAAAATGCCAAGGAGATGTATGGGGTTCATTCATGAATATTGATTTGAGTCATTCTCACTTTGACAACATGGAAGGAGTCTACATAATCTGGCAAGGAAACGGTCCAGTAGTT
>JBAWYA010000161.1:0-1647 GCA_037143815.1 bacterium
AACCAGACAGTCAAGAAATAGTGTATTGCGAAAAATGTTATCAGCAGGAAGTTTATTAGGTTTCAGCTAGTGTATTAAATATGTTAGAATAAAACTATGCGACTCAAAACCCTTGAAATAAACGGTTTTAAATCTTTTGCGCAAAAAACCGTTTTGGAATTTAATGACAGTATTGTATGTGTAGTAGGCCCAAATGGGTCTGGAAAATCCAATGTGGTGGAGGCTATTCGTTATGTCTTGGGTGAGCAGTCAATGAAGTCAATGCGTGGAAAATCTGGTCTTGATCTTATTTTTAAAGGGTCAAAGAATTTATCAAAGGGTTCACGTGCTAGTGTCACAATATATTTTGATAATTCTGACAAAATTTTTAAACTCTCAAACAATGAAGGGGATAATATAGATTTAAATTATGACGTTATTAGTATTTCTCGTGAAGTGTACTCTGATGGATTAAATAAATATATTTTGAATGGAACAGAAGTTAGATTGAAAGATATTCATAATCTTTTAGCGTCGGTCAATATCGGAAGTTCTGGGCACCATATTATTTCTCAAGGCGAGGCAGATAGAATCTTGAATGCGAATATGATTGAAAGGCGTGAAATGGTGGAAGATGCTTTAGGGCTTAAAATTTATCAATATAAAATAAAAGACAGTGAAAAGAAGTTGGAGCGAACGGAAGGGAATATGAAAGAGATTGTGCTTTTACGAAGAGAAAATGCTCCTCATTTGAATTTTTTAAAGAAACAAGTAGAGAAATTTGAGAAAGCAAAAGAAATGCAGGCTGATTTAGCTATTTTATATAAAGAATATTTAAGTAAAGAAAGTATTTATTTAGATAATGAAAAAGAAATTTTATCTGTTGGTAAAATTAAATTAAAAAATGAACTTGAAGTTGTTATTGGTAAAATTTCTGCCACAGAAGGTGGTAACTCTGTTGAAGGTAATAAGAAAATAGATGCCTTGAGAGCCGTCGAAGGTAATTTGAATTCTATTCGTGGAGTAAAATCTGAAATGGAACGTAAGCTCGGTAGAATAGAAGGAATGATTGAAATGGAAACTAGAAGGGCAGAGCAGAAAAGTGAAGTTGTTGAAATTTCACAAGAAGAAATCAAGAATATTATTGCTGATATTAACAGTTCTATTGATGAAGCTATTTCTAAAAATGATGTTAATGAGGTCAAGCCAATTTTGGAACGAATAAAAAGCATATTAAAGAAGTTCTCTTCACAAAATACTGAAAAGACTGGAGAAAATGTAGAGGTGGCAAATTTAAAACAAAGTCAGCAAGATATTTTGAAAGAAATGGGTGAAATTGAGAGTAAAGAAAAAGATATTGCAAGATCAGCAGAATTATTGAAACAAGAGATAAATAAAGAGATGGAGGTCTTGCGAGATCTAGAGCGAGAAAAGTTTACTTGGAAAGTTCGACAACAAGAATTATCTTCGGCTTTGGAACTTATATCTATAAAAGAGGGTAATTTGAAAAATAGAGCTGAAGCTTTTGAGAATGAAATAAAAGAGGGTGTGGCGCTCATCGGGCAGGAGATTTTATCTTATAGGAATTTTCAAAATACTGCAGGTGGTGTAGAGATTAGTCAGGAAGAATTAAAACGTAAGATAGAGCGTATAAAAATAAAATTAGAA
>JBAWYA010000162.1:0-1637 GCA_037143815.1 bacterium
ACTTCTATTTGATTAATCGTTGCTGTATTCAAATGAGTTCCTAGACTTATCAATTCTGTATTTGCTGATGTTCCTCCAACTTTAGTTGCCGATGCGAGTAATAATGTTCGTATACCTGCAGCTCCCGTTGTTAATGTTTCTCCTAATCCTTCAAAAGTTGTAACAAGACCAGCACCTATAGAAAGTTATCCTACAGCGCCTGAAGAAATTGCGAAGAATAGAGATATTAGAAACACTATTGAAACAACAGGCGGTAATGAGCGTGAAAAAGAAGACATGCTTGATATTAAGGATCTACAATCACGTGCTGCACAAGCTAAAAATGCGCTCGATGATGTTCAAAGATACGAACAATATTTAGATAAACATCCAAATATTTTTGCTCCTATTACAAGCCATCCAATTTTAAAAGATGTAGTGCCTTTTTTAGAAGCTTTGCCTGGTATTGGTTTTGTTCCTGGTGGTAAAGGAACAGAAGGCGGCCATGGTTGGGATTTAAGAAATGCTATTACCCAAACTGAATTAAATGAAAAAGTGATTAGTTTTGCTTCAATGTTTATCAATAAGGTGTTGAAATCCGAAAAGGAAGTTGATTTTGAGACTCGACTTTCTCTAGAAAATGCTGTCCGTGATTTAAAAGACGAAGAAGTGATGTCTGAATGGCAGAATTTTACTGCAAGTAAGACTGAAATAGAAGCGCAAAACAGTGTCAAAAAACTTTTAGGAATTTTGATAAGTAAAATACAGAAGTAGGATATAGTTATCCCCGTTTTTTCTATGTCATATGGAAAATCTATACTATAATATAAATAGTATTTCTGTTAAAAAATGAAGTTTATTTTGAACAAAAAAATATTGACTTTTTTTACAGTTATTGTTTTTATTTTGTTTTTTAGCAAAACAGTTTTTGCTATTTGGAATAATACTTTTTATGAACCTGGGGGCACGCTCAATCCAGAGTGTTTACCGACAGATCTAAATTGTGATGTTCGTTCACCCCTTACTGGTCTAATCACAATAGGCACAGCGAATGGGCTTTCTCTCTCAGCACAAGCATTAAGTTTGGATTTGGCTTCTACTTCTACCACGGGTGCTTTGTCTAGTACTGATTGGAACACTTTCAATGGGTTAACAACCTTAAAAGCTGATGTTGGACAAACATTTTATATTGGTACCACCCAAGTGCCTATCAATAGAACAAGTGGAACTTTAAATTTGGAAGGTGTAAATATAGATGGTAATGCTGGTACAGTGACAAATGGAGTTTACACAAATTCTGCAAATTCTTTTTCACTTATTAATCCTCTCACTACTCTCGCTGAATCTTGGATTGGACCATCTTCTACAGCAGGTATTTATTTTAAAGGTGGCAATGTCGGCATAGGTACGACGACTCCTAGTCAAAAATTAGAAGTTAATGGAAATATTTTAGTTAACAAGGGAACGACCAACAGAACAGCATATCTTTCAGATGATGGATTGTATATGTCACGCACTTCTGATGGGTTGTATAAAGGATCTATTGTTGGTGATGGAGGGATGACATTTTCTGCTAGTGATGGTTTTAGTTTTATTACAAATTTAATAAATGGGATTAACATTGATAATGGTGGTATTAAAGCAGTAGACGGTACTCG
>JBAWYA010000163.1:0-1632 GCA_037143815.1 bacterium
GGACAAAGAAGCTATGATGCCAGATACAGAATTTGTCGAAATGCTTGAACACGGCATGCCTCCCACTTGTGGTTTTGGTTTTGGAGAAATGCTTTTTGCCTTTCTTGCCGATAAACCGATTCGCGAAACTCAACTTTTTCCTCTAATGAAACCTAAAAATAAAGAATAAAAAAATCCCTCAAAATTTAATTTGATGAGGGATTTTTGATTATCTCGATTGGACTTCATTTTAATTGAATGCCCAACCATTACTTATTTTCCACGCGGTGTGTTCATCTATATAGGCCTGACTCACCACTGGTTCAAGAAGGGTTAAAAAATGTTTTGGTTTTTTCACGTTTGGGAACGAGATGGTTTCATTCTCTGAATATCTCAGTCCTTCCTGGAGCTTCTTCTTTAGAAGCCTTTTTTCCTCTGTTGTTATAGGTCTGACATTGAGGATTTCTCCATTTTTTACCAGGCACATAATTAAAGAGGGACCGTTTTCCATGAAAGACAACCAGATTGCTGGTTTCCATTCTTCCTGTGTTTCCATATTAAGGTTTTTTGCATAAGTTAAAAGTCCTGTTGTCGTAACGATACCGGGCATAGTCATTATTCGCGAACTCAAAAAGAAATTCGTCTTGGAATTCTTTAACACTGAAATAATCAGTGTCTTTTATTCCAGTTACCAGCTTTCTTATCTCCGTTCCTTTCACAAAGAAGAAACTTTTGTTTTTCTTATCTGAATTTATGGTTCGGATTTCAAGGAATACTCCCTTGCTGGTAATGATCTTTGCATCGGTGCCGCGAACGCATCGAATTGCGGCAACCAGAATAGTGCCCAATCTAACTGTGATTGTATCGTTGTAATACTTAACGACATACTCACTTCCCGACATGACACTGTCTCTTCCGGGCCAGGTGGGCATGCTAGATGCGATTCCATTGTTGTAATCTTTTTGTGTTTTTTCAAAATCACAATCAGATTTTTGAGCCAACATTCCTGTTGGCCTAAGGAAGATAATGATGATTATGGCCAATATCTGTAATAGAAAAGCCATAGTTGCAGAAATTTTTTCTTTTTTCATTTTTGCTGGAGTTTAAGTTTTACTGAAAATCTTGTTGATTGAAGAAGCGGGAAGAACGTCCATGTTCAAAGACTCTTTCGCCGAAAATGTCTACGTCCTCAAGGATATTCAGACCGTTTTCTTTTAGATGCCTCAGAATTTGTTCATTTTGAACCATTCTTCTTTCGGCAATTTTTTGCCTCAGGAGTTCCCTCGGATTTACCTCTTTATTTTTCATAGGACAAATCTTTTAAGTTAGAACTGTATTTTTCAACCTTTAATATACCACACATTTGTAAAAATGCAAAGTGTTATTTTTAGCTTAATTAATAACCATCAGAGTTATCCACATATTTGCTTTTGCTATTAAAATACAGTGGTTTATAATGTATATGAAGTGGGAAAAAGTGGGAAATTAATAAAAATAATTTTTTAAACAATTATGTTAATCGGTGAATACATACACACAATAGATGAAAAAAACCGAGTTTCGCTACCGGTTAAATTTCGCAAGGAAATGGGCAAAAAAATTATTATCACACCAGGACTTGGACAATGTTTATTTATATTTACATTGAAAGAG
>JBAWYA010000164.1:0-1596 GCA_037143815.1 bacterium
TGACACTTTTTATTTTCTGGCTATTTGATTTTTAATTTCAAAAATTTGGGCAGGGCTTAAAACCCTGAAAAACAAAAAGGATTAAAAATTTTGTTTAAACTCCGTCAAATGAATAAATTTATATTAGAAAACTTTTTCACCGACAATAAATCTCACACCGTCTGGACGACCCAAAACGGATTTTATTAATTCATAATTTTCTTTATTTGGGAGTTCAAGAAAATTATAAACTTTATCACAATATGAAGGGATATCGCTTTTCTGGCAAATGGTTCTATCTTTAAGAAGAAAAGCTATTTTGGCTATACATGGCATATCACCCTCAGCACAAAGTGACCAATCTTTTTTCTCAACGGCTTTTTGTCTATCTTGGTTTATGTTGTATATCTCATTACAAACATTTAGCATTTGTGAATCGGTCAGATTTTTTGTACAAATTGAAATATCATTATTACGAACAGCAACGTCAGCGTAGCAATAACTGGCGTAGATTGATTTAACGCATTGAGCACATCCTTCGACTGTATCATAATATATAGGGCCTGGAGTTGCTGGAGGGTTATTTTCTTTACAAACAATCGGAGTGGGTGTGATTGATTTTGCTGGCAACTTAATTTCCTCTATTGTTTTGATAATTATATAATAAAATGTTTTATTTTCATATTTTGGACAAGAGTCCGGTAAAGCTAATCCATTAACAGCACAAACTGATTTTATTTCTTCTCTGGTTGTTCCACCTACCTTAACATTTGTTCCATCTTTTATTCCCTCAACAGACGCTAGATTTTCAACTTTATAAAAATGTCCGTTGTATTCTATATTTCTCACTTGATTACCTAAACATACATTCGTTTTACCGACATCACAACGAGCCAAGCCATTAAAATTAATTGCGGTATAACTTGCAGTACTTTTCCACCAATTTAACCAATTATCATGAACAAATATTCTTTCTGTTTCGTCAATCGGCAATCCGACATCATTAAAAGAAAATTTTGGGTCTTTGGCTCGTTGAACACGGTCAAATCTATATGCAAACATATTCATAACTGTATTAGCATAATGAGAAACATTTCCCCAGCCAGTGTCCTCATGTCTAGGCAGTGATGTGCTATCCAAAATTGCTTCAATTACATACGGAATAAATGGGGTTATTTCACTAATTTTTGTTTGTTCTTCTTGGGGAATTGTTGCAACATTATATTTCTCAACCTTAAATCTAATAAAATCAAGAGCTTCTTCCTTTTGTTCAGGCGTTCCATATTTAATATGTGCTATTTCTCTTTCTGTCGGACTTGGTGGAAATGTTGGGATACTAAATTGAAAATATAACCAACCACCAATAGCCAGAATTACAACAATTCCAATTACTAAAGCAAAAATTTTTTGAGGATTTTTCATAATTAAAATAATTTATTAAAACCTAATATTTTTAGATTATACCACCTTTTTACCCGCAATACAATCAAATTTTATCAGATGTTTTGCTTGTAAAAAAGCAAAATTTTTTAATAAATTACTTTAATGGATTTTCTGAAGCCCTGCCCAAATTTTTGAAATTAAAAATCAGAATAGTCAGAAAATAAAAAGTGTCAT
>JBAWYA010000165.1:0-1586 GCA_037143815.1 bacterium
AATATAACTAAAAAGAATTTCAGTATCAATAAAAAAAACAAAAGGCCAATTGATGTAAAAAAAATTATCTTGAATACCCAAAAAGTCTTAAAAGAAACTCAATATAAACCAAAAACAAGTTTAGAGATTGGAATAAAAAAAACATGGAATTGGATTAATTCTACCTAGAAGCCATTTTAATAAATATTTTTTCTCCATTTATTCAAAAAAAACTTTCTTTCCTGTTCTGCTCTTTTTCTCTTTTTGAAATCCATGGAATCTTCTTCCCTACTATAAGATTCATAATGATACAATGTAGCTTTTGATGTATATATTATTTTGTAATCTAACGTCCTCAATTTTAAACAATAATCAATATCATTATAACTTATTGATAAATTTTCTGCATCGAACCCACCAACTTTCTTATATAAACTTTTCTTTGTAAGTAAACACGCTCCAGTTGTTGCAAAACATTCATGTGTTAGTTTTATTTCCTTACTATGTTTACCATCTATTTTTTCGCCTTTATATAAATGAAACGGAATCCTACTAAAACCATTAATACTAACTCCAGCATGCTGAACTGTCTCATTTGGATACAAAAGCAAAGCACCAACTGCCCCAACTTTTTCATCTTGTCCAATTTCCAACAGCTCAGTTAACCATTCTTTGTTAATTACCTCTGTGTCATTATTTAACAAAAGAATAAGTTCTGTATTAATTTTACTAATTATAAAATTATGAAGGGCAGAATAATTAAAAACATTATCATAACTTATTACCGACACTTTAGGATTTTTAACAATTTGTTCTAAATAATCAATTGTTTCTTTTTTAGAACTCTGATTATTTACTAAAATAATTTTAAAATTATTGTAAGCTGTTTTGTATAAAATACTAGCAACACATCTCTCCAACATAGATACAGCATCACGAAATGGAATTATTATTGAAACTTCTGGCTCAGAACTTAATTCTTTACTTAAATATTCAATATTTAAAGCCTCGTTCCATTTTAAACAACCACTATATTTTGTAAAAAAATAAGTAATAATATATGTACACCAAAGAAAAAAAACTTTTAAAAATTCAACCAAACCTTCTTTTTTAAGAATATTAAACCCTTTCTGTACATAACTTATCATATAAAATTTTTCTAAATCCTGCATATGGTATATTATACAAATATAGTCTTATTAAACCAATGATATCAATCCAAATAGTAACATATAATTCGGGAAAAATGATTCAACAATGTATTGAATCTCTTTTGGGCTTAAATTTAGATAATTTTGAAATAATCATTGTAGACAACGCATCTAATGATAAAACTATAGAAATAGTAGAAAAATTAAAGGAAAAAATTCAAAATCTTGTTTTAATAAAAAATTCTCATAACGCTGGGTTTGGAAAAGCTCACAATCAAGCATCTAAAATTGCAAAAGGTGATTATATTTTTATACTAAACCCAGACACTATTTTTATTAAAGAAAATACAAATAAATATTTGGAAAACTTAACAAAAAGAGAAAACGGCACAGCTTATGGTTTCCTTTTTTATAATGAAGACAAAACTATTCAAGCAACCATAGGAATATTTCCAA
>JBAWYA010000166.1:0-1579 GCA_037143815.1 bacterium
CTGGCGTTGTTGTTTTTGAAGTATCTGCTGGCAATGGACAAGAAGTTTTATCTGCTAGTTGTTGAAGAGTTATGGCTCCAGTTAGCTTTGAACCATCAGCGAATACCCAAGTAGGATATCCTTCTATTTTCTTATCTATGCATATCTGTGTTTGAGCTTGTCCATCAGGGGTAGAACATTCTACGTAAGGAAGGAGTTTAGCAGATGAACCAAATTCTTTCTTTTGAGCTTGGCAATGTGGACACCAGAAAGCTCCATAAAATACTGCTCCTTTGTCTTTGAGGCAGGTAGCAAAGGCATCGTAATTAACTGTAACGACAGGACCTCCACCACGAATAATGAAAGTGGCAACCGCCCCTAAAACTAAAACGATAATTACAATAAAAAAGATTGTTTTTTGTGTATTTTTCATAGGATTATGATTATAACATTAAACTAATAAATTTAAAATTTTTGGAATAAAAATTATACTACCAACTATTATTGCCAATATTACCGACATCAAAACCGCTGCCGCTGCAACATCTTTGGTGTCTTTTGCATATGGATGATAATCAGGACTCGTAAGATCAATATCTATTTCAAAAGCAGTATTTAATGTTTCAGAAATAATCACAATTCCAATTGAAAAAATAATAAATAACCACTCTGTTTCTGAAATAGAAAGAGCAAATCCGAGGTAAACAGCAAGGATTGCAAAAAAAACCTGTAACCAAAAATTATGAGTTGTCTTAACTAAGACACTAATCCCCCGCCATGCATGTGTCGAACTTTTTATCCGAGCTATTATTGAAAACTTTTTCACCTCTTTTTTAATTTCCATTTTTCTTTTTTAAAAATTATTCAAATTTTATATCAAAAGGATACATTCCCATTCCGCAAGTACCTTGGATGGTTGCCACTTTTTGTGTTCCTATATCAATGTCTGTCGTACCAGACATTGGTAAATTTTCACTTATATCCATACTTGGAATTCTAATAATCGAAGAGCAGTCAAATGTGCCATTTGTATCAACTCGTAAAACTGTAGGGACATTAGCTTTAGCGATACTATGAACAGGATGAAAGCCGCCTTTCGCCCTAATCTCAATAATTTGTTTTCCGTCAACCACAGAAACATTATTAACGCTATCTTCTTCGGTAATTGTATCTTCTACATTATCAATCTTCACTGGAGCTTTCTTAGAATAATTTAACGCAAAAAATATTAATACAGCCGCAAAGATAATTGCAACGATAGTTATTAAATTCTGTTTATTTATATTTTTCATAAATTTAAAAATTAAAAATTGGAGGTAATATATTAATCACGACAAGTGCGTTAATTAAATTAAAGATTGCAAACAAAATCACAATGAGTCCCGCAACTTTAAAGAAAATACTAGCGTTTTTATTTTTACCTATGGACAAAGAGCTGAACGAAATCAACCCTAAAACAGGAAGTGTCCCCAATGCAAATGATAACATAATCAAAGCACCTGTCATGAAATTACCAGTAGAAAGTGTATAGATTTGCATAGATTGTGTAAAGCCGCAAGGTAAAAAGAATGTAGCTATTCCTACGAGCGCTGGCGTAAGG
>JBAWYA010000167.1:0-1542 GCA_037143815.1 bacterium
ATTTTTTATTTTTACTCTTATCTAAAAACTTTTTAATTTCAGATTTTGGTATTCGCAAAAGTGATGTCCGTCCGTCTCCAAGCTTGTAACTCTTTAAAACACCGGACTCAATCCACCGATCAACAGTTCTTTCATGAACCCTAAAATATTTTGCTACTTCCCTTCTTGTTAAGAATTCCATAAATAAAGTATACTCGTAATTGTCTATAATTGTCAAATTGACTTATCCACACCATTAATATTTTTAAAAACTTCTGTAAAGAGAATATTAAATGCGCTGTCTAATCTTCGCTGTATCTCCTCTTCTGATGCCGAATCCACCACATGAAAAGATAAAGCCGGCACAACAAGCTTTTTAGGCCTCCTTGCTCGCATTTTTTCTTTTGTAATGTGGTTAATTAGCATAAATATTTCTAATTAACTTTTCTCTTCGAAAGGTTAAAATTTTGCTCTTCCCGTAATTGCCGAAGCGCTTTTGTCATCTGTTTTTCTAATCTGTCCTGCTCTAAATAGTTGCCTCTGATCTCGTCATTTATTTCAATTTTCGATAGGTTCCTAATTCTTCTCTTAATATCCTTTTCGCCCGAAAGGCCATAGAAATGTGAGTCAAATACTTGTTGTTTATTAAAAAGATTCTTTTCTATTTCTCGCATTCTTCTTAGCTTCCAGCCAGAAAAAATATACTTTTTTAAAAATTCCTCTTCTGTCTTTTTATAAACAACACCCTTTTCACGTATTTTAAGGACATAATCAATAAAAATTCGCTTGTTTTCGCCTTTTATGAGTATTTGTTTGGCTAAAACACTCGGATCTAGTCCGTCTTCTAGCTCCTTAAGGCTTTTAAACTCTTTCCTAGAGAGGTTTATGTTATGTTTATTTTGTTTTATTTCTTTATTATTTTTCATTTTTTTATAAGCCTAGAAGGAGGGTTTGGAGGGTTTTTTAAAATAAGTTATATAAAGTTAATAATTAAAATATATTTATAATAGTTAAAAAGAACCCAGCTAACCTACCTTTCTGGAAAATCAAATAATCCATCATCGCTATTTATTTTCTCGATGCCAGTAATTTTGTTTTCTTTGGGGTTTTTAAATTTAACTCCTAACCAGCAATTTACTTGGTTAGATTTTCCAGTATCTTGGTTTTTAATGCTTTTCTTCCCACTACTAACTTTTATGTATTTAGGTAAATCTTTTCCTAAAGTTTCCTTATGCATCGGAGGCAAATTATTATTTTTTATATAATTTATAAATTCTTGATGCATTTCATCTTTTGTTATAAAAACATTAGAATCCGGCACAATTTCTAATTCAAAATATGTAAATTGCGCCAATGATGATCCAGACATGGTCATTTCCTTTTTTATCTCTTCTATTGTTCGCTGATAACTAAAATTTTGATTCATCAAAAGACGATCAATACCTTCTAAGGAAAAATTTAATAAGCCTGAAATTTCTTCTTGGGTCGTTATTTTATCTATTAAAAATTTATCTAACTTTTCTGCTTTGTGATCAAACCTAACTATTATCCATCTACCAAAAT
>JBAWYA010000168.1:0-1502 GCA_037143815.1 bacterium
AACAAAGATCACATCTGTGGTGGTACTATCACTCCTAGTGCTGGTGTTAGTGGTGAAATAAATACAACAACCCCTGTTGTTCCTAATGTTAGCGTAGGTAATACTTCCACCTCTGGTTCTTGTAGTAACAGTAAGGTTAGTTGCTCTGGTATGGTAGTCGGTGATATATGTCTTAATGGTTGTGTTTGCAACAAAGATCACATCTGTGGTGGTACTATCACTCCTAGTGCTGGTGTTAGTGGTGGAACAAATACACCGACAACTAACGCCCCTACAAACATAGGTACATCTAGCACTGGAACAAATCAAGCAGGAGGCAGTAATTGTGATGGCAGATATACTGGTAGTATAAATACATGTATTTGTCAAAAACATTATTCTCCATATACTACAAAAATTTCGGGAGGCATAACTACATGTGGATCGTGCGAAAGTATGTGTGCTAGTTTTTGTGCTCAAGGAGGTCCAGTTCCTGTTACATGTGATGATAGTGGCTCTGGTGGTTCTAATACCAATGGTAGTGTAAGCGGTGAAACACCAGAGGTAAAACCAAACACAACAGCTACAAATTATTCTTTTACAAGAACACTAAAACTCGGCTTTAAAGGTAGTGATGTAACAAGCCTACAATCAATGCTTGGAATTTCACCAACAGGTTATTTTGGGACAGTTACTTTATCCAAACTAAAATTATGGCAAGTAGCTAACGGCCTTACTCCAGATGGAGTGTTTGGCCCATCTAGTCAGAAAAAATTAAAAGATTTAGAATAAATTAAAATAATTTTTTATTTTTATATTTTTTAAATAAAAATCCTCCCCAAAGCAGAGCCAGTGCGGTATAGTTTATAATCATAAAATACATATTACTCCACGCTACTCCATAAGGAAAAACATAAGTAGAAATTGGGAAAAGAAATGGTGTTGGGAAAAATAAAACTGAGTGTGATGGAATATCTATCAATATGTGTAGTGCCCAACCAAGAAGCTCCCAAACTGGGCGTCTGAAGATCAGCCAAAAAATAAGAAACACTAAAAGCCACAATATCAAAGAATGGCTATATTGATAAAGTGTATGTGATAAATTGAACCCATCAGCTACTTGATGTCTGGTGTTAAAAGATCCGAATTGCTGTTGCCCCGATATAACTTTATAAAAAGAAAAAACAAAAGGAAGCGTAAACGCAAAAAAATCTGGGAAAATTCCCATAAATGCTGTC
Organism: bacterium; assembly: GCA_037143815.1. Lineage (GTDB taxonomy): Bacteria > Patescibacteriota > Minisyncoccia > Phycocordibacterales > UBA9973 > UBA9973. The sequence goes on from JBAWYA010000168.1 coordinate 1,218, forward strand.
CAAAATAAATTTACCTTAAATTTTTTATCTTTTTTTTCTCCTTCAATATTCCCCTTTCGAGCTACTGCTGTCGTCCAAAGTGTGTGCGCTAATATGTCCATAAATTAATTCTACCATAAAAAATTCAATTTTTATCTTGATTTTTTTACATATTTCTTATATTATCAAACTATTGACTTCCACCCTAGCTGTTTTGGTAGGTCATTAGATTCTTGTGTTTATATAATCTAATTTTTAGATAAAGTTAAATATCCGCCCGTAGCTCAGCTGGTAGAGCAGATCCCT